>JAYUCA010000128.1:0-4339 GCA_043740535.1 Rhodospirillales bacterium
GCATCGTTGAGCGGCCGCGGTATTCGCTGGCCACGCAGGACCGCCCAAGCTCCAGGATATGGCCGGGGAAGCGCTCGCGATGACGGGTCATTCATTAGAGCATGATCGCTTCAGGTAGATGAAGCGATCATGCTCCAGTTTGTTGATTAAGAACGCGGAACCTCGTTTCAGGTCCAAGCAGCCTGAAACGATACCGCTCTGGTCTAGCGCCGGAGTGGCGGATGGCGCTGCGCTTATTCTCCCCAAGAAGGTTTGAACTACTCTGCCGCCCGGCGTTCTGCGCCGATGGCGGCGTTCACCAGCGGCATCACGCGTTCGGCCATCAGCACCTTGCTGCGGCGGGCCAGGGCGACGTCGGCCCAGTCGTGGCCGGCATACAGGAGTGTGCCGAAGTCGCCGACTTCCTGGCGGAAGGCCAGGATCTGGTCGGCCACGCTGTCCGGAGTTCCGTGGATGATCAGGCGGTTGCAGATCGCGTCCAGGGTGACCTGGTCGTCGGGCTGGTCGCGGCTTTCCTTGAACAGCTCGATGCGGCCGGCGCGGCGCATCTTGGTGAGCAGCTGCGCGTAGTAGAAGCGATATGGGCTATTGGGGCCCATGGCGTAGGCGCGGGCGGTGGCGGCGTCGTCGTTCACAAAAATGCTTTTGGCGATGCGCCAGTTGGCGGGGTCGGCGGGGCGGTTGGCGCGGGCGCAGCCTTCGACGTAGCCGGGCCAGTGGCTTTTGACCCATTGCGGCATCAGGAAGTTGGCGCTGATCGGCTCCCACCCGCGGGCGGCGGCTTCGGTCACGCCTTTCGAGAAGGGGGCGACGACCGTGCAGATGATGGGGGGGTGCGGCGCTTGCAGGGGCTTGGGGATGATGCCCTGGCCGATGTCGGCGATCAGGGTCTTCTGCGTCGTCACGGACCAGTATTTGCCGACGATGTCATAGGGCGGGTCGGTGGCCCAGATCTTCAGCACCTGGTCGATGCATTCGACGAACATCTCGTTGCGGTTGCCGCCCAGCGTGCCGAAGGCCTCGGCGTCCGACGGCAGGCCGCCGGGGCTGATGCCGAAGTTCAGGCGGCCGTCGAGCATATGGTCGAGCATCGCGATCTCGCCGGCGACGCGGGCGGGGTGGGTGTTCGGCAGGTTCACGGTGCCGGTGCCCAGCCTGATCTGTTTCGTTTGGCCCACGAGGCTGGCCAGGAACAGCGTGCAGGACGTGATGTTCTCGGCCTTGTCGGTCGTGTGTTCGCCGACATAGGCCTCGGAGAAGCCCAGCTCGTCGCACAGGATGAACGCGTCGCGGTCTTCCCGCAGGGTCTGGCGCCAGTCCTTGTCCAGCGGGTGGATGGGCATGGTGAAGAAGCCGAGCTTCATGGTTCGTTTCCCCTGGGTGGCGCTGTTTCGGCAGATGGGGTCGATCGGGACGGCCAAAAGGCCGGGAGCCAGGAGCCGTCGCGCTGACCCCAGCCGGCGGCGCCGGCCTGGTCGTAGATGGCCAGGGTTTGCGCTGCGACCGGCAGGGCGAAGCCGCGGGATGCGGCTTCGGCCAGCATGGTGCGGAGGTCCTTGCGGATGCTGTCGATGTCGAAGGTGGTGGGGCCTGGTTCGGCGCCGGCGAGGGTCGCGGCGATGGCGGGGCCGCGGACCTTGAGCACGTTGGCGCCGCCCGAGGTGTCGGCGAAGAGGGCCATCAGCCAGGCGGGGTCGAGGCCCAGATGGCGCACCAGGGCCATGGATTCGCCGAGCGCCTGGTAGAACACCAGCAGCGGCAGGTTGATCGCCAGCTTCATGGCGGCGCCGGCGCCGACCGGCCCCACGTGCTCGATGCGCCGGCACAGCAGGGCCAGCACGGGGCGGGCACGCTCGAGGTCTGCCGCGTCGCCGCCCACGAGGCCGAGCAGGTTGCCGGAGCGGGCCGGGCCGGTGGTGCCGCCGACGGGGCATTCGAGCAAGGCGCCGCCGGCGGCCCGGGCCAGGGCGGCCAGCGCAACCTGGGTTTCCGGGCGGACGGTGCTCATCTCGATGAACAGCCTGCCCGGGGCTGCGGCCAGCAGGCCGTCGGGGGCTTCGTACACCCCGGTCACGGCTGCCGCGTCGAACAGGGTCGTCAGCACCACGTCCGAGCCTTCTGCCAGGGCGCGCGGGGATCCTGCCATCGGCAGGCCCGATGCCTCGGCGCGGGCGCGGGTGCGGTTCCAGACCGTCACTGGGATGCCCGATTCGACGAGGCGCGCCGCCATGGCGGCCCCCATCTTGCCCAACCCGGCGATGCCGACACGCATGGACCAACTCCTCCGACCCGGCTTAATAAATGCCTGCCTGATAACATGGGGGGAAAGCACGTGGAACGCGAGATCGGGATCGTCGGGCTGGGCATCATGGGCGGCGCGATGGCGCGCAACCTGGTGGCCGCGGGGTGGCGGGTTGCGGGCTATGACCCGGACCAGGCGGCGGTGGCCGCGTCGGCGGCTGCCGGCGTATCCATCCAGCCGGACGTGGGCGCGCTGGCGCGGGCGATGCCGGTGCTGATGACCAGCCTGCCCACCGCCGGGTCGTTGCACGAGACCGCGGCCGCGATCGTGCGGGCCGGGGCGCCGGGGCGGGTCGTCATCGAGGCCAGCACGATGGCGCTGGAGGACAAGCTTGCCTTCGCGGCGACGTTGCAGCAGGGCGGCCACACGGCGCTGGACTGCCCGATCAGCGGCACGGGGGCGCAGGCGGTGCACAAGGACCTGGTCGTCTATGCCAGCGGGCCGGCGGGCGAGATCGAGGCGCTGCAGCCTTGTTTCGCGGCCTTCGCGCGGGCGGCGCACAACCTGGGGGCCTATGGCAACGGCAGCCGGATGAAGTTCGTCGCGAACCTGCTGGTCGCGATCCACAACGTCGCTTCGGCCGAGGCGATGGTGCTGGGGATGAAGGCAGGGCTCGATCCGCATCAGATCGTGGAACTGGTGACCGCGGGGGTCGGCACGTCGCGGGTGTTCGAATTGCGCGCGCCGATGATGGCGGATGACAGCTATGACAAGGCGACGATGAAGGTGTCGACCTGGCAGAAGGACATGGCGGTGATCGGGGCGTTCGCGGCTTCGGTGGGGGCGCCGACGCCTTTGCTGTCTGCCACGGCGCCGATCTACGACCGGGCGATGGCGGCCGGGCTGGGGGCGGCGGACACGGCTTCGGTTTGCCGGGTGATGGAGGGGATGGCGGGGGTCTTGCGGTGAGGGGGGCGGCTATCGTCAATTGGTGTCCGGGTTGTCGCGGAGAGGCGGATGACGCTTCGCTTTTCCGCCCTACCGGGGTGGCGGCTGACTTGACACCCACCGGGGCGGCGGATGACGATCAGCTTGCAATCAGCCGATAAATAGCCGCCGGAAAGATGGTTGAAAAGGAAACGATCCATGGCCGACCAGGTCATCGCCATTGAGAACGTCGACCGGGGGCTGGGCCGGCGCGCGGCGCTGCTTGGCGCGGGCGGGCTGGCCGCCGCCGCGGTTGCGGGGCCGGCGCATGCGCAGGCGGAGCCGATCCGGGTCGGGTTCCTGACCGTCAAGACCGGGCCGTTGGCGGCTGGCGGGATCCAGACGGAGCAGGGGCTTCTTCTGCTCATGAAGGAGCGCAACAACACATTCGCCGGGCGTGCGGTGCAGTTGTTCGTCGCCGATACCGGCGGCACGCCCGCCAATGCGCGCACCAAGACGCAGGAGCTGGTGGAGCGGAACAACGTGTCCGTCATCATCGGCCCGGTGGCCGCGTTCGAGCTGCTGGCGATCGAGGAGTACATGCGCGACAAGCAGATCCCGTGGCTTGGCGTGGCGGCGGCCGAGGACGTGACGCAGCGGCGCACCAACCCGTGGTTCGTCCGCGCCAACTCGTCGTCGGCCCAGTGCACGCATGTGCTGGCGGACTACGCGGCCAAGGACCTGAAATACAAGCGGATGGCGACGATCGGCGACGACTTCGCCTTCGGGCAGGAGCAGAACGCCGGGTTCCAGCGGGTGTTCGAGGACGCGGGCGGCAAGATCGTGCAGAAGCTGTGGCCCCCGCTGAACGCGACGGATTACGGCACCTTCGTCGCGCAGCTGAAACCTGACCTGGACGGCATCTTCATGTCGTTCGCGGGTTCCAACGGGTTCCGTTTCTTCAAGGCGTACAAGGAATACGGCGGCACGATCCCGATCCTGGGGGGCATGACCGCCGTCGACGAGGCGACGCTGCAGCAGATGGGCGACGACGCGATCGGGATGGTGTCCACCAACTACTACTCGGCGCAGATCGACACGCCGGAGAACAAGGCGTTCGTGGCCGCCATGCAGCGGGACTACAAGGTGGACCCCGGGTATTATGCTGCC
>JAYUCA010000129.1:0-3596 GCA_043740535.1 Rhodospirillales bacterium
TCGTTTCAGGTTGCTTGGACCTGAAACGAGGTTCCGCGTTCTTAATCAACAAGCTAGAGCTTGATCGCTTCGTCTACCTGAAGCGATCATGCTCTAGGCATTGACCGGTCCGCATCGTCACTGCGCGCTCGTGCGAAGCAGTCCAGGGCGGCCAGACCTGCGCTTATCGGTCCTGGATCGCTTCGAAAGAGCTCGCGATGACGAGTCATTACTTGATGTCCCTGGTATAAGTCTCACGGAAGCGGCTTGACCCCGTCCTTCTCGGCCTGGATCGACACGGCCGTCATCGCGCCGTCCGGCGCCCGCATGGCCCGCACCGTCACCGCGGCGCCCGGCGCCAGCAGGCTGCGGTCGCCCGGGACCATGCCCACCACGCGGACGCCCGGGCCGACCTCGATCGTCTGTTCGCCGCCGGGGTAGCGCAGTTTCAGCATGCGGCCGCCGGAGGCTTCGGCGATGCCGTCGACGTTGGCGTTGGTCATGGTCTGCTCTGGCAGCTCCATCGGCCGGTGGCCCTCGCCGCTGCCGCGCTGGCTTTCCGGGAAGATGTGCACCTCCTGCGCGTGCAGCATGCCGTCGCGCCCGCGCATGGCCGCCGAGCCGACGAACTCGCCCGGTTTGATGTCGGCCAGGCTGCGCTCCACGAGCGAGACGATGCGGGTCCCGGGGGGCAGGGCGATGGGCATGATCGCGCCGGCGTCGGTCCTGATGCTGAGGATGTCGCCCGCCAGCCCGGCCACGGTGGCGTTGAGGCGCACCGGCGCGCCGGCAGGGACTTGCGCCCAGGCCGGAGCAACAAGGGCGGCGAAGGCAAGCGAGGTCAACCAGGTCCGGGTCATGGGCATAACTCCTGCTGCTTGGCGCAGTGGTGCCATGGAACAAGCGGAATGCCCATGCCATCATGCGGTCAACAGCGCGTGCCGGACGCCTGATCCCGGGAGAGAACCCATGCTGACCCGCCGTACTGCCCTTGCCGCCGGCATCGCCGCCGCCCCTTTCGCCAGGGCCCGTGCCCAAACCCCCATCATCAAGATCGGCGTGCTGAACGACCAGTCCGGCCCCTATCGCGACAATACCGGCATGGGCTCCGTGGTGTGCGCGCAGCAGGCGATCAGCGAGTTCGGGGCGCAAGGGTTCGACGTGCAGTTGATCTCCGCCGACCACCAGAACAAGCCGGACATCGGCGTCAGCATCGCCCGGCAGTGGCTGGACCGGGAGGGCGTGGACATGATGCTGGATGTGCCGACCTCGTCGGTGGCTCTCGCCGTTGCGGCCGTGGTGAAGGAGAAGAACAAGGTCTACGTGAACTCGGGCGGCGGCACGGCGGATCTCACGGGCATCCAGTGCACGCCGAACACGGTGCATTGGACCTACGACACCTACATGCTGTCCCGCTCGACGGCGTCGCAGCTTGTGAAGCTGGGCGGCAAGAAGTGGTTCTTCATCACCGCGGACTACGTGTTCGGCCAACAGCTCGAGCGGGACGCGGCGATGTTCGTGAAGCTGAACGGCGGCACGGTGGTGGGACGGGCGGCGTATCCGTTTCCGGAGACGACGGACTTCTCGTCGTACCTGCTGCAGGCGCAGGCGGCCGGCGCGGACGTGATCGGCTTCGCGTCGGCCGGCAACGACACGGTGAACGGGGTGAAGCAGGCGCACGAGTTCGGGCTGGGGGCCAAGATGAAGCTGGCCGCCCTGCTGGCGCACCCGACGGACGTCGATGCGATCGGGCCGGAACTGGCGCAGGGGCTGTTCCTGACCTCTTCGTTCTACTGGGACATGAACGACGCCACGCGCCGCTTCACGAAGTCGGTGATCGACCGGATGCCGCAGAAGCATCCGCCGAACATGATCCAGGCCGGGTGCTATGGCGGCACGCTGCACTACCTGCGGGCGGTCAAGGCGATGGGCGCCGCGCAGGCGAAGCAGGACGGCGCCGCGACCGTCGCCCAGATGAAGGCGATGCCGACCGCAGACGACGTGTTCGGCCCGGGCAGCATCCGGCCGGACGGGCGGGCGCTGTTCCCGGTCTACCTGTTCAAGGCGAGGGCGCCCAAGGACATCAAGGGCACGTGGGACGTGCTGGACCTGGTGGCCACCACGCCGGCCGCCGAGGCCTGGCGGCCGTTGTCCGAGGGCGGGTGCAGCCTGGTCAAGGCGTAATACCAAGGATATTGAGCATTGACCGGCCCGCATCGTCACTGCGAGCCCTTGCGAAGCAGTCCAGGGCGACCAGACCTGCTCTATCGGTCCTGGATCGCTTCGCAAGGGCTCGCGATGACGAGTTGTTACTTAATGTCGTTGGTATAATATTTCATTCCCGGGCCTTCCACACGGCTGTCCGGCTCCCGCTGATTGAGTCTTTCCAGGTCATCGCCGGACTTGATCCGGCGACCCACGCGGTTCAGCAGCACGAACTTTGGGCGTCGCAGCGCCACGGCAACGGAGCGCGTCCGGGGCCGTGCCTGCGCTACGGAATCTTCCGCGTGCCCAGGGCCTGCTTGGGCCTCGATGCTTTTTCCGCCACCCCGCTGATGCCTTCGCGGCGCTGCAGTTCGGCCCAGACCTGGTCGGGGCTCACGCCGGAGGCCACCCACATCACGACCAGGTGATACAGCACGTCGGCGCTTTCGGCGACCAGTGCTGCCGGGTTGCCGGCCACGGCCTCGATCAGGCATTCGACCGCTTCCTCGCCGAACTTCTGCGCGACCTTCGAGGGGCCGCGCGACAGCAGGCGGGCGGAGTGGCTGCGCGTGGGGTCGGCGGTCCGGCGGTCCATGATGACGTCGTACAGCCGGTCCAGCACGGCGGAGCTTGCCAGCGCCGTATCGGCCGGGGGCGCTGCCTTGGCTGCCTTTTTCTGCGGGCCGTTCTTCGCCGGGCTCTTGTTCGCAAACGACTTTTTGACGGTGGGCGTTTTTGCCAGCGACTTCTTGGCCGGGGCCTTCTTCATGCGGCTGCCAGTGCAGGCATCGGCCGCGGCAACCGCACCGGCAGGCCGGCCTCGGCCAGTGCCGCCTTCACGTGCGGGATGGTGAACGTGCCGAAGTGGAACACGCTGGCGGCCAGCAGCCCGGTCGCGCCGGTCCGGGCGCCCTCTATGAAATGCTGCAGGTCGCCGACCCCGCCCGAGGCGATGACAGGCACCCGCACGGCGCCGCAGACGGCGCGCAGCAGATCGAGGTCGAAGCCCTTTCCGGTCCCATCCCGGTCCATGCTGGTCAGCAGGATCTCGCCCGCGCCCAACGCCGCCACCCGGCGGCACCAGTCGACGGCGTCCATGCCGGTGGCCGTGCGGCCGCCATGGGTGAACACTTCCCACCGGTCCGGGGCGCTCATCCTTGCGTCCACGGCGACGACCACGCATTGGCTGCCGAACTTCTCGGCGCCCTCCTGCACCAGCGCCGGGCGGGCGACGGCGGCGGAGTTCATGCTGCACTTGTCGGCGCCCGCCAGCAGCAGCCGGCGCATGTCCTCTGTCGTGCGGATGCCGCCGCCGACGGTCAGCGGCAGGACTATCTTGGCTGCGGTGCGCGACACGACGTCCAGGATGGTGTCGCGGTTCTCGTGGCTGGCGGTGATGTCGAGGAACGTCA
>JAYUCA010000130.1:0-7515 GCA_043740535.1 Rhodospirillales bacterium
GCCGACCGCGTCGAGATCGACCCGGCCCGCGCCGTCCTGGGCGCGGACGGCGTCATGCTGTGCGCGCCGGTGGGCGCCTATGCCGAGATCGCGGCCGCCATCGCGCCGCATCTGGCGCCGGGCTGCGTGCTGACGGATGTGGGCAGCACGAAGGTGTCGGTCATCCGCGACGTGGGGCCGCTGGTGCCGGCGGGCGTGCATTTCGTGCCGGCGCACCCCATGGCGGGCACCGAGTATTCGGGGCCGGATTCAGGGTTCACCACGCTGTTCCAGGGCCGGTGGGTGCTGGTGACGCCGCTGCCGGGCGGTGACCCGGCCGCCGTCGAGAAGATCACCGAGCTGTGGCGGCGCTGCGGCAGCATGATCGACCTCATGGAGCCCGCCCACCATGACCGGGTGGTGGCGATCGTCAGCCATCTGCCGCACCTGCTGGCCTTCACGATCTGCGGCACGGCCGACGACCTGGCGCAGGAAGGCAACGAGGACGCGTCGCGGGCCGAGGTGCTGAAGTACGCCGCCGCCGGCTTCCGTGATTTCACCCGCATCGCCGCCAGCGACCCGGTGATGTGGCGCGACATCTTCCTCAACAACCGCGATGCCCTGCTGGAGATGCTGGCCCGCTTCACCGAGGACTCGCAGGCGATGGCGCGGGCGGTGCGGTGGGGCGACGGCGCCTATATCGAAGACAAGATCGTCCGCGGCCGGGCGATCCGCCAGGGGTTGATCGCGATCAGGCAGGCTTGACGGGCAGGCCAGGGCGCAGCCCAGGCCCCGGTTCATTGGTCGGAGAAGCAGGTTGCCGGATTCGGGGTTCGAGACGCTTTGGGAGTGGCGGCGCCTGGTCGCCGATCTGTACGCGGAGGTGCGGGCCATGCCCGACCCGCGCGCAGCCTGGTTGCATTGGCGGCAGGTGCGGGACCGGCTGTACCGGGAGCACCCGCAAACACCGTTGGAACAGACGGCCGGCTTCACCGGCCTGCCGTTCTTCGACTACGACCCGGCGATGCGCTTCCAGGTGGGGATGGAGGCGTTCGAGGGTCCGGAGCTGCTGCTGCCGGCAGGCGGGGACGGCCACCTGCGGCTGCGGCCCTTCGCGCGGACGGCAGGCCTGCAGGCGGCGCTGGGCGACGAGCTGACGGTGTATTGGCTGCTGGGCTACTGCGGCGGGGTGTTCCTCCCCTTCGCCGACGCAACCAGCGGCCGCGAGACGTACGGGGCGGGGCGATACCTGCTGGACACGATCAAAAGCGCCGATCTGGGCACGGCGCCGGATGGCCGGACGGTGCTGGACTTCAATTTCGCCTACAACCCGAGCTGCGCCTATTCGGTCCGCTACGTATGCCCGCTGGCGCCGATGGAGAACCGGCTGAAGGTGGCGGTCCGGGCCGGCGAGATGGGGCCGGGATGACGAGGGTGGCGATGAGCCACGCTCACTGAACTTCGGTCTTATGCCAACGGCGCTGAGCACTGACCCGTCATCGCGAGCCCTTGCGAAGCGATCCAGGACCGGTAGATCAGGTCCGGCCGCTCTGGACTGCTTCGCAAGGGCTCGCAGTGACGATGCAGGCCGCGAAGATGATGGGTTGTAGGACCCACCCTACAAGAGCGTCGCCGGACCGGTCATGCCCTGGCGCTGAAGGTGATCGGTTGCGCGCCTTCAAGCAGGGTCAGCCGGCCCAGGGCGTGCAGGTTCTCCAACCCTTCGGTGATGGTGAGGAAGTGGTTGCCGGCGAGTTGGCCGGCCTTGCTGGCGAAGCGGCAGGGGCCGTAGGCGATCAGGATCTCCGTCTCGCTGACGCCGCCCGGATACAGGATCACCTGGCCCGGCGCCGGATAGCTGGTCGCGTCCTCGATGCCCACGCCGAAATCGAACGCGCCGAGCGGGATCCAGCACGCCTCGCCGCTCCATCGGACATGGATGAGCTTCTCGGAATAGGGCAGCAGCTCGCGGAAACGCGCGCAGGTCTTGGGCGAGGCGGCGTGCTCCAGCCGGGCGCCGAAGCGATAGGGGCCGGCGGCGATGGCGATGTCGGACAATCCTGGTCTCCGTGCGGTGGTTCACGCCGGAGTGTAGCCCGGTTCCGGCCGCGGTAGGACTGGTCGTTCGCGCAGCGCTGTTGATCGCGGCAAAAAACTGGACCATAACGCATTTCTTTTCGATATCGGAAAGAATGGACCAGGCCGCCGCCGCCGGGAGGGGCAGATGATGTCGGATACGACCGGACCACCGGCCCCTGCGGATGACGGCAGCCAGACCTGCGCCGCGACCGACCTGCAGCATGACTGGGTGCAGGACGCGCTGGGCGTCGACCCCCGATCGTACGACGCCGGCGCCGCCCCGCCGCGCCACGACAACCGGCCCGACGCCGATGGCGACGGACCCTCCGGTCCGCCGCCGCAGACGGCCAGCGGCAAGGCCGACGTGCAACGCGGCTGGGACAGCGTCAAGGACCTGCTGGGCATAGGCCCGGCCGCGGACCGCAAGGCCGTCGTCGACAAGGCCGTCGCTCAGGTGAGCACCAGGACCGACGAGCAGATCCAGGCCATGAGCGCCCTCGACAAGGCGAAGCTCGTGCAGGACATCACCTCCAACGGCGAACCCGAGGGCTTCGACCGCGGCATCCAGAAGCGCATCTACGAGAACACGCCGACCGACCCCGCCTACCTGAAGCAGCAGGACGATCAGAGCGACCGGGTGGCCAAGGCGCTGGCCAACGACCCGGACATGCAGAAGGCCCAGGCGAACTGGCCGGCCATGACCGACGCCGAAAAGGCCGCCACGCTGAAGACGGTGATCGCGGCGCAGAGCAAGGCCATGGGCATCCCGGCGCCCGAGGTGGTCGTGGACAACGGCATGAAAGAAGCCGGGCAGACCGTCGACGGCGTCTACAACCCGGATGACGGCAAGCTGCACATCAACATGGACAAGGACGCGATGGCCAGCAGCCTGCCGGGCGCGCTGAGCATCGCAGCCCACGGGAACACCCACCGTTACCAGCAGACCCTGATCGATCGGCTGAACAGCGGCAAGTTGCAGGAAAACGACCCGGAATATGCCCAGGCGAAGCTGTTCGCCGTCAACGACGCGCCGCACGGCTACATCGGCCCCGGAGAAGGCCTCGCCAGCTACCAGCAGCAGCCGGTCGAGCGCGACGCCTGGAACAACGGCGCCCGCACCGCGCGCAAGATCATGAACGGATTGGGGGCCGCGCCGTGACAGCCGGCGCCCAGCTCCGCTTCGCAGCCATGCAGGCCTGGCCCGAAGGTCCGCGCCGGCTGGGCACCGTGCTGCTGGATTCCGAGGGCCGCATGACCATCGAGCAGGCCCCGCCCGAGCATGACGGCCGCCTGGGCCAGATCATCCACACGATGAACGCCGCCGCAGTGCTGCACGTGCAGGTCCCGCCCGCCCCTGGCATGTCCCGCTACGCCATCATGTCGGAGAAGGTGCCGCGCACCGACCCGGCCTTCATCCAGACCCTGCGCAACCAGCTGCGACTCTATTACGACGTCACGCTGCATCCCGTGTGAAAGATCGACCCGGGTCTATCACCAGGTCTGTCGGACCATGACCGGTCATCGCGAGCCGCCCTTGCGGCGTGGCGATCCAGGCGCTCACGCTCGGTTTCGCGGTGCTGGATTGCTTCGCCAAGCGGCTCGCAATGACGATGATGAGAATGGGCCCTGGTCCAGGCCGTAGGGTGGAATGCGCCTCCGCATTCCACCATCCGAACCGAACCAGGTTCGATGACTGGTCAACGCGCCCGTTGCGTCAGCACCACGCACGCCAGCACCGCCACGGCCGCTATGGCCGCCTGCCAGGTCACGGCCTCATGCAGCAGCAGCGCCGCCCAGACCATCGACAGCACCGGCTGCGCAAGCTGCAACTGGCCGACCCGCGCAACCCCGCCCAGCGCCAGGCCGCGATACCAGGCGAAAAACCCCAGATACTGGCTGACCAGCGAAACATACAGGAAACCGGACCAGGCCCCCCATCCGGCGGTCTGGATGCCTGGCCCGTCCCAATGCAGCAGCGCCAGCGGCAGCGTGATCGGCAGGCACACCGCCAGCGCCAGGCTGATCACCAGCGGGCCGCCCATCGTGCGGGACAGCACGCCGCCGGCGGCATAGCCCACCGCGCAGATGGCCACCGCCAGCAGCAACAAGACGTCGGCCGGGCCAGGACGCCCGGCCCCCTGCACGACGGCGAACACCAGCACGCACAGCAACCCCGCCGCCGCCGCCAGCCAGAACCGCACCGACGGCCGGTCCCGCGCCAGCAGCACCCCGGCCACGGCGGTGGCGGCCGGCAGCAGCCCCGTCAGGATCGCGCCGTGGATCGCGCCTGCCTGCCCCATCGCCACGCTGGTCAGCAGCGGCCACCCCAGCACCACCCCGGCCGCCACCTGCACCAGGCGCCCCCACTCGGCCCGGCTCGGCATCGGCGGCCGCCGCCACGCCAGCACGCCCAGCGCCAGCAGCCCGGCCGCCGCCGCCCGCGATGCGCCCACGAACACCGGGTCGAACCCGCCCACGGCAACCCGGGTCGCGGGCAGCGACATCGAGAACAGCAGCACGCCGACCGCACCCCAAAGGAGTCCGCCGGTCTGCACGCGCGGCGCCGGCACAAGGGGCAGGGCAACATCCATGCCGCAAGCTTCGCATGCAGCCGCCGCCCCACAACGATCGGGCACGCATGCCAGCCCGGCGCAGGGGCGGCGCCCTTCCCCAAACCCCGGAAACCCGGTGTATTCGGACCATGGCCGCGCCACCATCGCCCGCCCCGCACATCCGGCCGGACCCGCCGGCATGACGATGCTGCGCGGCGTCCGGCTCGATCCGTCGCGCGGCGGCGCCGTCGAACGCCTGCCGTTCCTGGCGAATGGCCCGGTCGAGGTGGAGTTCCGCCGCCCGCTGACGCTGCTGATCGGCGAGAACGGCTCCGGCAAGACGACCCTGCTGGAGGCGATCGCCGCCCGCTGCGCCATCCGCCCCGGCGGCGGCCGCAGCTACGCCGAGACGGAAGACAACCGCGAGGACACGGCCCTGTCGGACGCCGTGGAGGTGACGTTCGGCGGCAACCGGCGGCCAAAGGGCATGTTCCTGCGCGCCGACCGCTTCCAGGAGACGATGGCCCGCGCCGGCCGCCTGCCGATGGCCACAACCGGCGAATGGCGCCTGGCGGACGAGCAGAGCCGCGGCGAAGGCGTGCTTTCCTTGCTGACCGCCCGGGTCGATGCCAGCGAGGGCCTGCTGTATCTGCTGGACGAGCCCGAAACGGGCCTTTCGCCGCAGCGTCAGATGGCGCTGCTGATCCTGCTGGACGAACTGCACAGCGACGGCCGCTCGCAAGCGATCGTGGCGACGCACTCGCCGATCCTGATGAGCCACCCGGCCGCCGACCTCCTGTGGATCGACAGCGACGGCATCGAACGCCGCGAACTGCGCGGCATCCCCCACTGGCGCGACATGAAGCGCTTCATGGGAGACACGGAGGCATCCCTGAAGCGGCTGCTGGATTGACCTCCAATCACGTCATCCCCGGTCCTATCCAATCACGTCATCCTCGGGCCTTCCTTGACCCGGGGATCTCATGGCCGTGACGCTCTGTAAGGAGGACGTCCCCGGCCCGCCTACCCCTTCGTCGCCCCCGCCGTCAGCCCGGCGATGTAGTAGTCCATCAGGAACGCGTAGATGATCACCGGGGGGGCGGCCGCCAGCACGCAGCCGGCCATGATCTTGCCCCATTGGAACACGTCGCCGCGGATCAGGTCGCTGACGATGCCGACGGTCAGCACCATCTGGTCGCTGGTGTACAGATAGGCCAGCGGATACAGGAACGCCCCCCAGCTGACGGTGAAGGCGAAGATGGTCGCCGCGATGATGCCGGGCATGGCGACCGGGATGAAGATCTTCCACAGCATCTGCAGCCACCCCGCGCCGTCGATCAGCGCGGCCTCGTCCAGCTCCTTCGGGATCGAGGCGAAGTAGCCGATCATGATCCAGGTGCAGAACGGCACCGCCAGCGTCGGGTAGATCAGCACCAGGCACCAGGTGCTGTTGATCAGCCCCAGCTTGCCGATCACCTGGAACAGCGGGATGAACAGCAGCGACGCCGGGATCAGGTAGGTCAGGAACACCCCGGTCGCCAGCAGCTGGCTGCCCCAGAACCCCATGCGGGCCAGGCTGAACGCGGCCAGCACCGAGATGACCATCGAGATCGCGACCGTAAGCGCCGTGACCACCACCGAGTTGATGAAGAAGTGCTGGAAGTTCGCGTCCGTGATCAGCTCGGTGAAGTTCTGCAGCGTGGGCGCGCGGACCAGCCACGGGTTGCCGGACTGCGCGGAGATCTCGGCCGACGACTTGAGGCTCGTCATGATCATGTAGAACGGCGGCACCAGGAAGCCGATGACGAACACCAGCAGCGCCGCATAGCTGCCCCACAGCGCCCATTGGCGTTCGCGATGCAGGCTCGGCGTCCGCCGTGCGGCGGCCATCGTGCCGCTCACGCGCCGATCTCCTGGCTGCGCTTCGTCACGCCGCGCAGCACGAAGAAGGCCGCAACGCCCAGGATGGGCAGCATGAACAGGCTGATGGCCGAGCCCAGCGGGATGTCGCCGGACTGGATGCCGCTGACGAAGGCGTAGGTGGCGAACACATGGGTGAAGTTCTCCGGCCCGCCCGCGGTCAGCAGGCGGACGATGTCGAAGTCGGCGAAGGTGACGATCAGGCTGAACAGCACGGTGATGCTGATGATGTTGCGCATCATCGGCAGCGTGACGAAACGCAGCTTCTGCAGCGCGCTGGCGCCGTCGATGGCGGCGGCCTCGTACAACTGCTCGGGCACCGACTTCAACGCCGCCAGATACATGATCAGGAAGAACGGCGTCCCATACCAGACGTTGACCGTGATCATGCACAGCCGGGCGGTCCATTTCTCGCCCAGCCACGGGATGGACTGCAGGCCGAACTGGTTCAGGATCCAGTTGAACGCCGAATACGACGGGTCGAACATCCACCACCAGCCCAGGCACGACAGCGCCAGCGGGATCACCCACGGCACCAGCAGCAGCCCGCGCCAGATGCGCTGGGACCGGCCGGGGATGTTGTGCATCAGGTGCGCCAGCACGAAGCCCAGCAGCGCCTTGAACAGCACCGAGCTCAGCGCGAAGAACGTACTCTGGAATATCACCAGCTTGAAGGTGTCGCGCTTGAACAGGAAGGTGAAGTTACCGAACCCGATGAACTGGGTCATCTTCTTGTTCAACATCGACAAGTAAACGGCATAGAACGCCGGGTAGATGACAAGGCTTGCGATCAGCAGCAGCAGCGGCGAGCACAGCAGCACGGCGACCGTGGAGCGGCGCCGCATGAAGTGGCGCATGCCGCGTCTGGAATTGGGTTGCCGTTGCCGGAAGGCCGCCAGTCCGTCCAACGCGATCGTGCCGTCCGCCATCGCGGTCTCCGCTGCTGTGGTTCGAGAGACGGGGGCGGCCCCCAGGGTGAAGCCCG
>JAYUCA010000131.1:0-2789 GCA_043740535.1 Rhodospirillales bacterium
AGGTCCATCATCAGCGACGCAGGCCCGCCCTGCGCCGCCTCGTCCTGGCCGGTCATCTCATACCAACGGCGCTGAGTCATGACTCGTCATCCCGAGCCCTTGCGAAGCGATCCAGGACAGATGGATCGAGTCGGGCCGCCCTGGACTGCTTCGCACGAGCTCGCAGTGACGATGCGGACCGGTCAATGCTTGATATCCCTGGTGAAAGGCCTACTGGCGCAGCCCGATCGCGGCATAGGCGCGTTCGCTGTTGGGCCAGGCGCGCATGATGTCGGTGCGCTTCACCACGGCGCCCCAGCCGGCGGCCCCCAGGATCAGCACCGTCAGCACCCATCCGGCCAGGGCGATGGTCCGGGACTCCGACCAGCCGCCGGACCGCTCCGAGATGACGGAGGCAGGCTTGCCAGCCGACAGCGGGGTCGCCGACTCGGGGGCTGCGTGGTGCGCCATGGCGGCCACGATCAGGTCGTGCAGCGCCGGCGCGTCATTCGACATCGCCTCGGCGACGTGTGGCGCGGGCGGCTCGGCCACCGCCACGTCCGCCTTGGGCCGCTCGGCTTCGGGCGCCGCAACCGGGGCCGCCGCAACCGGGGGCGCCGGAACGGGGGCCTCCGCAACCGGGGGCGCGGGGGCCGGCTCGTCTGCAAGCGCCGCCTCCGGAACCGGCGCCCACATGCCGCCGCACTTCGCGCATCGGACCGACCGCCCGGCCGGCACGCGGTCGGGCGGGACGTCGTAGGTGGCGCTGCAGGCGGGACAGGCGATCCTCATGACATTGTGAATACAAGGCAAAGCCAGGCCTGAGAAGGGCCGTGCGCCACGGGCCGTTCCCGCCGACCGCCCGCCCGTGCCAGAACGGGGCCGCACGATAGCGGGGCGCCGAGTCGCACATGGTGGAGCTGGACGGGGTCGGACTGCGCTACGGCGACGCACGGCGGGGCACGGCGGTGCTGCACGACCTGAGCTTCGCGGTGCCGGAAGGCGGGTTCCGCTGGCTGGTCGGCCCCTCCGGCGCCGGCAAGAGCAGCCTGCTGCGCCTGCTGCATCTGGCCGTGCGCCCCACCGAGGGCGAGCTGGTGCTGATGGACGAGCGGATCCGCAAGGCCCCCCGCCGCAGCCTGCCGGCCCTGCGCCGCCGCATCGGCATGGTGTTCCAGGACTTCCGCCTGCTGCCGCACCTGTCGGCCTTCGACAACGTCGCCCTGCCGCTGCGCCTGGCCGGCCGGCCCGAGGGCCAGGTCCGCGTCGACGTGACCGAGCTGCTGACCTGGGTGGGCCTGTCCCGCAAGCTGGGCGCGCGCCCGGCCGAGCTGTCGGGCGGCGAGCAGCAGCGCGTCGCCATCGCCCGCGCCGTCGTCGGCCGCCCTGCCCTGCTGCTGGCCGACGAGCCCACCGGCAACCTGGATGAAGTGCAGGCCGAGCGGCTGATGCAGCTGTTCCACGAGATGAACCGCCTGGGCGCCACCGTCATCGTGGCGACGCACAACGACGCGCTGGTCGCCCGCCACCCCGCGCACACGCTGCAACTGTCCGAGGGCCAGCTGGTGCGCGATGACTAGGCCCGCACCCGGTGGTGCGCGATGATCAAGCCCGCGCCTGGTGGTGCGCGGTGACCAGGCGCACCGCACGGCTCCGCCCGCCCGGCTCCGACGACCTGGGCCTGCGCCGGGCGCTGTCGGACCGGTTGCTGCCGATGCTGGTCGGCTCGATGGCGTTCCTGGCCGCGCTGGCGCTGGCCGGCGTCGTCGCGGCGGCGGCGCTGGCGCAGCACTGGCAGCAGGGTGCGGCCGCGGCGCTGACGGTGCAGGTGCCCGAACCCGCGGTCGATCAGCGGCTGGAGCACGTGCTGCAGGCGGTCCGCGGCACACCGGGGGTGCGGGAGGCGCGGGCGCTGGACGATGCGGAGCTGGACGCGCTGCTGCGCCCGTGGCTCGGCAGCGGCGCCGGGCGGATCGCGCTGCCGCTGCCGGCGGTGATCGCGGTGCGGCTGACCGAATCCGGCTTCGACGAGGCGGCGCTGACCCGGCGGCTGACGGCGCTGGCCCCTGGCACGCTGGTCGAATCGCAGGGCGTCTGGCTGCGCCGGCTGGCCGTGCTGGCCCGCAGCCTGCAGGCCTGCGCGGCCCTGGCGATGGCGGTGGTGGCCTTCGTGGCCGTCGCGGTGGTGATGGTGGCGACCCGGGCCGGGCTGTCGGCGCGGCGCGACGCGATCGAGATCGTGCATGGGCTGGGCGCCACCGACGGCTTCATCGCCGGGCGGTTCGCGCAGCGCGCCATGCGCCTGGCCGCGGCGGGTGGGCTGGCCGGGGCCGCGCTGGCCCTGCCGGTGCTGCTGGGGCTGACCGGCCTGGCCGCCCCGTTCGGCGGCGGCGACGCGCCCGGCGATGCAGGCGCGCTGGTGGCCGCCATGCCGGCCACGCTGTGGCTGGGTCTGCCGGCGCTGCCGCTGGCCGCCGCCTCCATCGGCTGGCTGACGGCGCAGGCCACGGTGCGCCGCTGGCTCCGGCGGCTGCCATGACCTGGCGGAGGCTCGCCGCGGGGGCCGCGGCGCTGCTGCTGATGGCCGGCGTGGCCTGGCTGGGCGGGTTTGCCGCCTTCGAGCGTGCGGCCCGCAAATCCGCCCGGCCGCCGCCGCATGCCGACGCCATCGTGGCGCTGACCGGCGGCGCGGAGCGGATCGAGACCGCGCTGCGCCTGCTGGATGCCGGGCACGCGCCGCTGCTGTTGATCTCGGGCGTCGGCCGCGGCACGGACCTGGCCGAGATCTCCCGCCATGTCCGCCTGTCGAC
>JAYUCA010000132.1:0-4841 GCA_043740535.1 Rhodospirillales bacterium
GCCACGCCGCAAGGACGGCTCGCGACGGCAAGTCGTCATCCCTCCCCCCTCGTCCTATCCCCCAGGCCATCAAACCCCGAACAGCCGCCGCGCATTCCCGCCCGCGATCGCCCCGAACGTCGCCGAGTCCAGCCCGGCTGACGCCAGGTGCCCCACCGGGTTGCTGTCCGCCATGTCATACGGGTAGTCCGTCCCCATCATGATCTGGTCGGCGCCGAACACCTCGATCAGGTGACGAAGCTGGTGCGGCGTGAACACCACGCTGTCGAAAAACACCCGCTTCAGGTAGCTCGACGGCGGATGCGGCAGGTCCCCGCGGCAGTCCGGCCGCGCGCCCCAGGCATGGTCGATCCGCCCCGAATACGCCGCCAAATACCCGCCGCCATGCACGGCGATCAGCTTGAGGCCGGGGTGCCGCTCCAGCACGCCGTCGAAGATCAGGTAGTGCAGCGCCAGCGTGGTATCCAACGGGTTGCCGACGACGTTGTTGAAGTAGAACCGCGTCATCCGCGTCGCCTCGGTAAACCCGTTCGGGTGGATCAGCACGACCGCGCCCAGCGCCTCGGCAGCCGCCCAGAACGGCGCGAACGCCGGGTCCGAAAGCTCCCGCCCGTGCACGTTGGTCAGGATCTGCACCCCCTTCAGGCCAAGCTGCTTGACCGCGAACTCCAGCTCCTTCGCCGCCGCGTCGCCATCCTGCATCGGCACGGTGCCCAGCGCCGTGAACCGCTTCGGGTCCTGCGCCACGAACGCCGCCATCCCGTCGTTGATCACCCGCGCCACCTTCACCCCGACATCCAGCGGAATGGCATAGTTCGTCTGACCCGGCGGCGGCATGATCACCTGCATGTCGATCCCGGCCTCGTCCATGACCGCCCGGCGCACGTGGATGTCCAGCATGTCCGGCCGCCGGTCCGCATCCTGCTTACGGTTCAGCGCCTTGGTCTCGGCGGTCGCGAAATGCGCCAGCGGGATGCTCGACAGATCCAGCACCGGCGTCAGCAGCTCGGCGGCCGCCGCGACCATGACATGCGAGTGCATGTCGATCGTCATGCTGGCGGGGCGCAGCTCCCGGCCGGTCTTGCCGTGTTCACGGGCGGCCGTCGGGCCGTAGTGGTTGGTCGCTTCGGTCATCTTGGTTCCTTCGTTGGACAGCTCTCAAAAGCAAAAACACGCTACCGTCATGCGGACTCAAAACACCCCCAGCAGCCGATCGATCTCCCCCTCCCCCTCCAACACGTCGGCCGGCCCCTGCAGCGCCACCCGCCCCGTGTTCAGCACCACCACGTCGTCCGCCAACGACAGCGCCAGCCGCACATTCTGCTCCACCAGCACGATCGACAACCGCTCCGCCTTCAACCCGGCGATGATCCGCCCGATCTCGGCCACCATCTGCGGCGCCAGCCCCTCGGAAGGCTCGTCCAGCAGCAGCACCCGCGGGTTCCCCATCAGCGCCCGCCCGATCACCATCATCTGCTGCTCCCCGCCCGACAACGACCCGGCCGCCTGCCCCCGCCGCTCCCGCAGCCGCGGGAACGTCTCGAACACCCGCTCCAGCGTCCACGCCGCCCCGCGGGTCTGCTGCCGCGCCACCACCAGGTTCTCCCGCACCGTCAGCGACGGGAACACCCGCCGGCCCTGCGGCACAAGGCACAGCCCGCGCCGCGCGATCGCCTCGGGCGGCAACGCCTCGATGCCGTCGCCGAACAGCGCGATCCGGCCGCGCCGCGCCGGCACGAACCCCATCATCGCGGCCAGGCACGTGGTCTTGCCCGCCCCGTTGCGGCCCAGCAGCGCCAGCAGGCTGCCCTCCCGCAAGGTCAGGCCCACGCCGTGCAGCACATGGCTGTCGCCGTAATAGGCGTCCACGCCCGCAAGGGTCAGCGCGTCACCCACCCAGATACACCTCCCGCGTGCGCGGGTCGGCGATCACCTCGGCGCGCGTGCCCTCCAGCACGACGCCGCCGAAGTTCAGCAGCGTGATCCGCTCGGCGAACGCCAGCGCCATGTCCATGTCGTGCTCGATCAGCACCACCGCGATCTCCCGCGGCAGCGCGGCAAGCAGCCCCGCCACCGTCTCCCGCTCCGCCGCCGACAGCCCGGCCAGCGGCTCGTCCAGCAGCAGCACCCGGGGCCGCTGCGCCAGCGCCATCGCCAGCTCCAGCCGGCGGCGCTCGCCATAGGCGGTTTCGGACACGACGCGCCCGGCCAGCCCCTCCAGCCCCACCCGGGCCAGCGCGGCGCCGGCGGCCTCGTGCAGCGCGCGGCGGCCGGCGAAGGCGCCCCACGGCGCCCACCCGGCGCCGCTGGCCCCGATCAGCGCCAGCGCCACGTTGTGGGCATACGTCTCGTGCGGGAACAGCGTCAGGATCTGGTAGGTCCGGCCAAGCCCCCGCCGCACCCGGCCCCGGGTCGGCAACCCCACCAGCTCCTGCCCGAACAACCGGATCGACCCGGCGTCCGCCCGCAGATCCCCCGTCACCAGGTTGAACAGCGTCGTCTTCCCCGCCCCGTTCGGCCCGATCAGCAGCCGCCGCTCCCCCGGCATCACGCGCAACGACACGTCGCGCGTGGCCGCAACCCCGCCGAACGTCTTGCGAAGCCCCACGATCTCCAGCGCCGGCCCCATCACGCCCGCACCCGGCGCAGCAGCGCAAGGCCCGGTACGATCCCCTGCGGCAGCAGCATCACGCTGACGATGAAGATCACCCCCAGCAGCGACGACCAGCGATCGACGTACGAGCTCACGACCATCTTCACCACCGTGATCACCGTCGCCCCCACGATCGGCCCCGCCAGCGTGCCCGCACCCCCCAGCACCACCATCAGCAGCGCCTCGGCCGACTGCTGCAGACTGAGCGTCTGCGGGCTGATGAAACCGAAGTCCCAAACATACAGCACCCCGGCGACCGACCCCCAGAACCCCGCCAGCACGAACGCGGCGAACCGGATCAGCCACACGTCGTGCCCCAGCATCCGCATCCGCCGCGGCTGGTCCCGCGCCCCCCGCAGGCACGCCGCGAACGGTGACCCGGCAAGCTGCCAGAAGCACGCCAGCGCCACCCCGAACACCACCGCCAGCACATAATAGAACACCAGCGGCCGCGCCGTATCGAACCCGAACACCACCGGCCGCGCCGCCCTGATGCCGTTGTCGCCGCCCGTCAGCCCAACCCAGCGGTACGACAGCCCCCACATCACCTGCCCCAGCGCCAGCGTGATCATCAGGAACCCCAGCCCCGAGGCCCGCAGCGACAGCACCCCGAACAGCGCCGCCAACGCCGTGCCGATCCCCACCGCGCACAACGTGGCCGCCCCCGCGCCGAACCCCGCGTTCATCACCAGCCACGCATACGCATAGGCCGGCACGCCCAGATACACGGCATGCCCCAACGACGTCATGCCGCCATACCCGATCAGGATATTGAGGCTCAGCGCCAGCAGCGCCGCCACCATCACATGGCAAGCGATCGACAAATAGAACGTCCCCGGCAGCAGCATCGGCAGCGCCGCCAGCCCGGCGCCGATTGCCAGCGCCCACAACAGCCCCCGCGTCATGCCGCCGCCCGCCCGAACAGGCCCGCCGGCCTGAACACCAGCGCCAGCACCATCGGCAGGAACAGCACGACGTAGGCGAAGTCCGGGAACAGCGCGATCCCGAAATTATAGATGAACCCCACGATGAAGCTGCCCGCCAGCGCCCCCGGCAGGCTGCCGATGCCGCCCAGGATGACGACGATCAGCGCCAGCGGCAGCATGTCCGCATCGAGCCCCGGGTACGCCGACAATATAGGCCCGCCGATCACCCCGCCGAACCCCGCCAGTGCCGAGCCCAGGAAGAACACCACCGTGAACAGCAGCCCCACCTTGATCCCGACGCCGCGGGCCATCTGCCGGTCATCCACCCCGGCCCGGATCATCGCCCCCAGCCGCGTGCGGTCCATCAGCAGGATCAGCGCCGCCGCCGCGCCCACCGCCACCGCCAGCACGACCAGCCGGTACGCCGGGAACGCCAGCCCCGCCATCCGCAGCGGCGCGCGCAGCCCGGGCGGCGCCGCCAGCGGCATCGGGTCCCCGCCCCACGCCATCAGGCAGCCGTCGGCGATGATGAACCCAAGCCCCAGGGTCACCAGCACCTGGCCCCGCTCGTTGCCCGCCAGGCGCCGCAGCAGCCCCCGCTCCACCACCGCGCCGAACACGCCCACCGCCAATCCGCTCAGCAGCGCCGCCAGCCAGAAATCGACGCCCTGGCCCAGCAGCGTCGCCCCCAGATACGCCCCCAGCATGAACAGCCCGCCATGCGCCAGGTTGGGGATGCGCAGCAGCCCGAAGATCAACGAGAACCCCGACGCCAGCAGGAACAGCAGCCCGCCCAGCGCGATGCTGTTGAGCGTCTGGATCGCCCAGAACTGCACTGCCCGTTATTTTTCGAGGTTGCGGGCCGGCGGGCTGTCGCGGCCATAGACGGGCTGCTTGAGGAACTCCGCCGGGTCATAGGTCCAGAACTGGCTGATGTTCGGGTAGGTCTTGATCACCGTGTTGACGAGCCTGCCGCCCTTCTTCTCAACCTTGCGGATGTACACGTTGCCGACGACGTTGCCATACTGGTCGAACGTCACCGGCCCCCGCACCGTGGCCGTCGTCTCGGTCCGCAGCGCCTTGATGAAGGCCGCCTTGTCCTCGATCTTGCCGCCGACCGACTTCACCGCGTTCTCCAGCACCTGCCCCGAGATATACGCCCCGGCAGCATAATACCCGGGGTCCACCTTGTAGTCCCGCTGCATGGCGGCCACGAACGCCTTGTTCTCCGGCGTGTCGATCTGCGCCGAGTAGTAGTTGGT
>JAYUCA010000133.1:0-6547 GCA_043740535.1 Rhodospirillales bacterium
GCTTCTGGACCGTGCGCCAGAGCGATGCCCACGCCTGGGCTTAAGAACGCGGAACCTCGTTTCAGGTCCCAAGCAACCTGAAACGATACCGCTCCAGCGAAGAGGCGGATGACGCTTCGCTCTTCCGCCCTACAATAAGAATTGTTAACGCTAGCTGCCATGGACCTGCCAAACGTGTCGTCGGTCGCCTCCCCGCGGACCAGAGCCGAGCTGCCCGGCGAGCAGCCCGGGTCCGCCTGGTTGGCCGGCGGCACCTGGTTGTTCTCCGAGCCGCAGCCGGGCCTGCGCCGCCTGGTTGACCTCACTGCGATGGGATGGCCCGCGCTTGAGGTGTCAGCGGCCGGGCTGCGGATTGGGGCGACCTGCACGATCGCCGAGCTGGAGGCGTTCGAGGCGCCGCCGGACTGGCTGGCGGCGCCGCTGCTGGGCGCGTGCTGCCGGGCTCTGCTGGGGTCGTTCAAGATCTGGACCATGGCCACCGTCGGCGGCAATGCGTGCCTTGCGCTCCCGGCCGCGCCGATGCTGGCGCTGACGGTCGCGCTGGACGGCGCCGCGGCCGTGTGGCGGCCGGATGGCTCCGACGCGTCCGTGCCCATGCGGGACTTCGCGCTGGGGCCGCAGCGCACGGTGCTGGGCGCCGGCGACGTGTTGCGCGCGATCGACCTGCCGGTGGCGGCGCTGCGGCGGCGCACGGCGTGGCGCCAGGCCTCGTTGCAGGCGATGGGGCGCTCGGCGGCGCTGCTGGTCGGCGCCCTGACCCCGGACGGCTTCGCGCTGACCGTGACCGCCAGCACCGCCCGCCCGCTGCGGCGTTGCTGGACGCCGCCGCCGACGGCGGCCGAGGTCGATGCCTGGCTGACCGCCATCCCCGCCTCGCTGTGGTTCGAGGACGGGCACGGCGCGTTGCCCTGGCGCCGGCACATGACCCGCCGCCTGGCCGCCGAGCTGCATGCGGAGCTGTTGCGGTGATCGTGAACGGCCGGCCGCAGCCCTGCGATCCCCGCCCCGGCCAATGCCTGCGGACGCTGCTGCGCGACCTGGGCTGGTTCGGCGTCAAGACCGGCTGCGACACCGGCGACTGCGGCGCATGCACCGTGCTGCTGGACGGCGAGGCGATCCAGAGCTGCCTGCTGCCCGCGTGGCGCGCCGCCGGCCGCCAGGTGACGACCATCGAAGGCCTGGCCGGGGCCGACTTACACCCGATGCAGCAGGCCTTCATGGACGCCCAGGGCTTCCAGTGCGGCTTCTGCACCGCCGGCATGATCCTGACCGCGGCGAGCCTGACCCAGGCGCAGCGCGCCGAGCTGCCCCGCTCGATGAAGGGCAACCTGTGCCGATGCACCGGCTACCGTGCGATCGCCGATGCGGTGGCCGGGGTGCGCCATGTCGGCATGCTGCCTGGCAATGCGCCGGCGCCCGATGCCCGCGCGGTGGTCACCGGCGCGGCCCGATTCACGCTCGACATCGACGTACCCGGCCTGCTGCACATGCGCCTGCTGCGCTCGCCGCACCCCCACGCGCGGATCGTCGCGATCGGTCGGGCCGCAGCGCTGGCGACCCCCGGCGTCGTCGCGGTGTTCACGCACGAGGACGCGCCCGACGGCCTGTTCTCCACCGCCCGCCACGAGGACGTCCGCACCGATCCCGTCGACACGCGCCTGCTGGACGACGTCGTCCGCTTCGTGGGCCAGCGCGTCGCGGCGGTGGTCGCGATCGACGTGGCGGCGGCGGAGGCGGGATGCCACGCGCTGAACGTGCAGTATGATATTCTCCCCGCGGTGTTCGACCCGGCGGCCGCCATGCAGCCCGGCGCACCCGTGCTGCACGACAAACGTGAAAACCGCATCGCCGACCCGTCGCGCAACATCGTCGCCCGCGTGCACCGGCGCCGGGGCGACGCGGAAGCGGGCTTCGCCATGGCGGACATCGTGGCCGAGATCACCTGCACGCCGCAGCGCATCCAGCACGCCGCGCTCGAAACCCACGCGGCCATCGCCTGGACGCAGGATGGCGTGCTGGTCGTGCGGTCCAGCACCCAGGTGCCGTTCCTGGTGCGCGACGCCCTGGCCCACCTGCTGGCGCTGCCGCCGGGCCGCGTGCGCGTGCTGTGCGACCGGGTCGGCGGCGGCTTCGGCGGCAAGCAGGAGATGCTGGTCGAGGATATCTGCGCCTTCGCCGCGCTGCGTCTCGGCCGCCCCGTGCAACTGGCGCTGACGCGCGCCGAGCAGTTCGCCGCCGCCACGACCCGCCACGCCATGCGCGTGACGGCCCGGGCCGGCGCCACACGCGACGGCGTGCTGACCGCGCTGGCGCTGGACGTGGTGGCCGACGCCGGCGCCTACGGCAACCACAGCGGCGCCGTGCTCCAGAACGCCTGCGGCACGGTGCTCGGCATGTATCGCTGCCCCAACACCGCCGTCGACGCCGTCGCCGCCTACACCAACACCCTGCCCGCCGGCGCCTTCCGCGGCTATGGCCTCAGCGAGACGCTGTTTTCGATGGAGCAGGCTGTCGATGAATTGGCGCGAAAGCTGCGCATCGACCCCTTCGAGTTCCGGCGGCGCGCCATGATCCGCCCTGAGGACACGTTGGGAGACGGCGTCGAGATCGGCAGCTACGGCCTGGACCAGTGCCTGGACCTGGTCCAGCAGGCGCTGGCGGACGGCAGCGGCAGTCCTGTCCCCTGCGGCGCCGAGTGGCGCGTCGGCGAAGGCATGGCGATGGCGATGATCGACACCGCGCCCCCTGGCGGCCACCGGGCGGAAACACGCATGTCGGTGGCGCCGGACGGCATGATCGAGCTGCTGGTCGGCACCGCCGAGTTCGGCAACGGCACATCGACCGTGCATCGCCAGGTGGCCGCCACGGTGCTGGGCGTCGAACCCGAACGCATCCGCCTGCGGCAGTCCGACACGGCCCTGCTGACGCACGACACCGGCGCCTTCGGCAGCACCGGCGCCTTCATCGCGGTGCAGGCGACGCGACGGGCGGCCGAGGCCCTGCGCGACCGGATCGCCAACGGCGGCCCGCCCGAGGCGCTAGGCCGCGTCGACGGCCTGCAACGCTCCGTCGCGTTCAACGTGCAGGGCTTCCGCGTCGCGGTGCACGCCGGCACCGGCGAGATCCGAATCCTTCGCAGCGTGCAGGCCGTCGATGCCGGGCGGGTGCTGAACCCCATGCAGTGCCGCGGCCAGGTCGAGGGCGGCGTGGCCCAGGCGCTGGGCGCCGTGCTGCACGAGGCGGTGCGCCTGGGCCCGGATGGCGCGGTCGAGAACGCGTCGTTCCGCGGCTACCACATCCCCGCCTGGGCGGACCTGCCGGTTACCGAGGTGCTGTTCGCCGACACGTTCGACAGGCTCGGCCCGCTGGGCGCCAAGTCCATGAGCGAGAGCCCGTTCGACCCGGTCGCCCCCGCCTTGGCCAACGCCCTGGCCGACGCGACGGGGCTGCGCTTCACCGCCCCGCCCTTCACCGCGGACCGCGTCTGGGCTACGCTCGCGAACGCTATTCCGCGAGCCAGCTCCGCTTCTTGAACACGTCGAGCTTGGCCCGGTTCCGGCGCGCCGCCTCGGGCAAGGCGAGCCAGGCCTGCAGGCGGCCCAGCACCTCTGTTGTGACCAGGACCAGGTCCTCCTGCAGCACGTCGACGACCTTGTAGAAGCGCACGTCCTCCAGCTCGTGCGAGTCGGCGTGGTCGCCCTCGATCGCGTCGGCGGGGGCGACCAGGAACCGCGCGTTGAACCGGATCGGCGAGCCCGGCGGGGTCACGGCCCGGCACAGGTAATCCAGCCGGTCGAGGCGCGGCGGCGTGCCCAGCGACAGGCCCGTCTCCTCATGGAGTTCGCGGGCGGCGGCCATCGCGATGGCGCGGGCCAGGGGCTGCCGGGTGCTTCTTCGCAGCATCGCCAGCAGCGTCGGGCTCGGCTCGGCGGCGGCGGGCGCCGTGCGGTCCGCCGGATCGACCGCGCCGCCCGGGAACACCAGGCGGTGCGGCATGAACCGGTGGCCGGCGCGCCGCTTGCCCATCAGCACCTCGGGTCCAGCCTTCGTCTGCCGGACCACCAGCAGGCTGGCGGCATGCCGGGCAAAGACCGGACGGGCAGTTTCCGCGGGCGCTGACATCTCGATGTTTCCTCAATTGCAGCTGCGGCCGCATCCAATCGGTCCCGCCGCCGGTAGTGGAGATGCTGAGGGCGCCGGCCTGGACCGCCGGCGCCCTCGGGACCTGAGTATCGTCTTACTCCACAGTTTCACCGACCGAAGGAACCACCATGAACACTCGTTTCCGGAGCACCCTGCTCGCGCTGACGCTTGCTGTCGCACCCGTGGCCATCGCCCCCGCCTTCGCGCAGGTGATGGTCGGCGGCGCGCCGATGTACGCCACTAAGGACATCGTCGACAACGCGGTCAACTCCAAAGACCACACCACGCTGGTCGCCGCCGTGAAGGCGGCCGGCCTGGTCGACACGTTGAAGAGCAAGGGGCCGTTCACCGTATTCGCCCCGGTCAACGAGGCCTTCACCGCGCTGCCGCCCGGCACGGTCGATACGCTGCTGAAGCCCGAGAACAAGGGCACGCTGACGAAGGTGCTGACCTTCCACGTGGTCCCCGGCAACTACGACTCCGTGGCCCTGATGAAGCTGATCAAGGACGGCAAGGGCACCGCGCACCTGAAGACCGCCGAGGGCGAGATGCTGTCGCTGACCCAGATCGGCAGCGTCATCACGGTGTCCGACAGCAAGGGCGGCATGTCGCACGTGACCATCGCCGACGTGAAGCAGAGCAACGGCGTCATCCACGTCGTCGACAAGGTGCTGCTGCCGGCGTGAACCACGCGGCGTGAACCACCCGGCGGGGGCCCCGCGGCCCCCGCCCGCTTGCCCGTGACCGATCGGATCGCCATAACCACCCCCATGAAGCTCGATGCGACACAAGGGCGTTTCGGCGATCCGGCGAGCAACGACGAGGTTGCCATGCTTCTGGCGCTGTGCGCCCAGTCCGACAAGGGGGCTTTCCGGCAGTTGTATGACCGGCAGTCGCCCCTGCTGTACGCCGTCGCCCTGCGCATCACGCGCGACGCGGCGCTGGCGTCGGACGCGGTGCACGACGCCATGCTGCAGGTCTGGCGCAACGCCGCCCGCTTCGACCCGGCGCGCGGCCAGGCCCGGGCCTGGCTGGTGAGCCTCGTGCGCTACCGTGCCCTCGATGCCATCGCCCGCACCCGGCGCGAGGTCATGGGCGCCGAGCTTCCGGAACCCGTCGATCCCGAACCCCTGCCATTGGAACGGCTGCAGTCGAGCCGGGAGGGCGAGGCCCTGCACCGCTGCCTGCAGGAGGTCGATGCCGAGCGCCGCAGCCTGGTGGTGCTGGCCTTCGTCGATGGCCTGACCCACTCCGAGGTGGCCGCACGCGTCCGACAGCCGCTGGGCACCGTGAAATCGAGCATCCGCCGCGCCCTGATGGCGCTGCGGACCTGCCTGGGGAGGGAGGCTGCATGAGCGGCGCCGGACCCCTCGACCCCGATCCCGCCCCCGACCTTGCCGAGGAGCTGGATCTGCGGGCCGCAGAATACGTGATGGGCGCGCTGCCGGTCGAACAGGCGCGGGCGCTGGAAGTGCTGGCGATGACCGACATGGCCGTGGCCTCGAGCATCGCGGCGTGGGAGGCGCGCCTGGCGCCGCTGTCGGAGTTGGTGACGCCCGCGACGCCCCCGGTGGCGCTGTGGGCGCGCCTCGCGCTGGCAACCGGGATCGGCGGCGTCAGCGCCGTCGCCGCGCCGCAGCGGCCCGCGCGGGTGTCGCCGTGGCGACGGGCGGAAGTTTGGCAGGCGACGACGATGGGTTCGCTGGCGATCGCCGCCAGCCTGGCGCTGCTGCTGTTCAACAAGCCGGTCCCGGCGCCCGCGGCCCCCCTGATGGCGGCGCTGTCGCCCTATGGCGCACCGGGGGCGACGTTCCTGGTGCGCGTGGGGGCCGACGGCGCCGCGGTCATCGTGGCCGTCGGCGCCACCAGCGTGCCGGTCGGGCGCTCGCTCGAACTGTGGGCGGTGGCGGCCGGGGCGACTGCGCCGGTCAGCATGGGGCTGCTGCCCGAAAGCGGGCGGGTGCGCCTGACGGTGCCCAACCAGGCCGGCACGCAGCTTCTGGTCAGCCAGGAACCGGCCGGCGGCTCCCCGACGAAACTACCGACGGGGCCGGTGGTCTATGCGGGCCAGTTGACCGGGATCTAGAGCGGTATCGTTTCAGGTTGCCGGATGGCATTGCGCAAGCCGCCAAGGCGGGCCACCAATGCCGGCCAGCAGACCATCCGGAGCCCCGCTGCATGTCCGCCATCGACCACATCCGCCGCGACCACGATGCCCTGACCGCGATCCGCCACGATCTCCACGCCCATCCGGAACTGGGCATGGAGGAGCACCGCACGGCGGAGATCGTGGCCCGGAAGCTGGAGGAGTGGGGCATCGAGGTGCATCGCGGCGTCGGCAGGACGGGCGTCGTCGGCGTGCTGCGGCACGGCGCCGGCAACCGCGCGATCGGGTTGCGGGCGG
>JAYUCA010000134.1:0-5465 GCA_043740535.1 Rhodospirillales bacterium
AGCGATCCAGGACCGATAGATCAGGTCTGGCCGCCCTGGACTGCTTCGCAAGAGCTCGCAGTGACGATGCGGGCCGGTCACTGCTTAATATCCCTGGTATAACGAGATGCCGACGATCGCCATCGCAATGCGAAGCCGCATCGAAACCTACAACGGGACTGACCCGATCTCGTTCGCAATGTCCAGCAAACGCTGCATCCGGGGCGCCAGGTCCATCGCGATGAACTCGCCATCGATCAGCGCGACCGCCTCGCCGGCCTGCATCGACCTCGCGTAGCCGTCCACGATGCGCCGGGCGCGGTGCAGCTCCGCAGGCGTCGGGCTGAAGGCGGCGTTGGCGGCGGCAATCTGGGCGGGGTGGAAAACCACCTTGCCGACGAAACCCAGGGACCGCGCCTCGTCCGCATCCAGGCGAGTCGCTTCGGCGTCCGTGATGTCCAGCAGATACGGCGCGTCGATCGCGTCGCAGCCGGCGGCCCCGGCCAGGGCGGCGATGACGGCGCGGGGAAACCGCAGCCCGGCCGCCGTCATCGCGCCGCCCGTCTGCATCGTGTAGTCGCCGGGGCCGAAGAAGACGCCGCTGAGCCGGGGCGTCGCGTCGACGATCGGCAGGCCGCCGAGCAGGCCGCGGGGCGTCTCGATCGTCGCGATGACCGTCACGGCGGTTCCCTTCAGCCGCTCATCCAGCCAAAGCAGCTCGGCCGGCCGCTCCACCTTCGGCAGCATCAGCGTGTCCAGCCGGTCGAGCGGCAAGGCGGCAAGGTCCGCCTCGCACTCCGGCGTGGCGGCGGCGTTGATGCGCACGATGCGCTCCCGGCGCCCGAACGGCAGCGCGGTCAGCGCCCGGGCGACCGTCGCGCGCGCCTCCGCCTTGCGGGCGCCCGGCACGCCGTCCTCGAGGTCGAAGATCACAGCGTCGATCGGCAGGCCGGCTGCCTTGGCCAGGCGTTCGAAGCGATGCCCGGGCGTCATCAGCAACGAGCGGCGCAGGCGCCTCATGCCTCGATCCCCTCCACCCCCTGCCCCAGGAACACCCGGCGGACGTTGTCGTCGGCCAGCAGGTCCGCGGCCAGCCCCTGATACGCGACGCGGCCCACATGCATCACGTAGCCGCGGTCCGCGACGGCCAGGGCGCGGGACGCCTTCTGCTCCACCATCACGATCGTCAGCCCCTCGTCCCGCAGCGCCAGCAGCTTCTGGAACACGACCTCGACGAACTTGGGCGACAGGCCGAGCGACGGCTCGTCCAGGATGATCGTCGACGGGCTGGTCATCAGCGCGCGCCCGATCGCCAGCATCTGCTGCTCCCCGCCGCTCATGGTGCCGGCCAACTGCTTCATCCGCGCGCCGACGATCGGGAACAGGCCCACGACCCGGTCGGTCGCCGCCCCGATCCGTCCGCGGTCGCCGCCCAGGATGTGCGCGCCGATCTCCAGGTTGTCGCGCACCGTCATCTCCGGCATCACGATCCGGCCCTGCGGCACATACGCGACGCCGCGCGACAGCCGCAGGTGCGCGGCCTCGTGCGTCACGTCCACGCCTGCCGCCAGCACCCGCCCGGACCAGACGCGCAACAGCCCGGCCGCCGCCTTGATCACCGTCGACTTGCCCGCGCCGTTAGAGCCGATGACCGCCGTCATCAGCCCCTGCTCGAACGCGAGGCTGGCGCCCTGCACCACGGCCACGTCGCCGTATCCGGTGGTGACGTCGTCCAGCTGCAGCAGGATGCGGCCGGTCATGGAGTCAGCGCTGCGACCACGGGTGCAGCGGGATAACGGGTGTGGCGGTGCGGAATTCCTCGGGCCCCACTACCTCCCGCTTGCCGTTCAGGATCTGCACCAGCAGGCCCGAGACGCCCATCTGCATGCCGGTCTTCGGGTCCACCTCGTAGCGGCCCAGCACGTTGTCCATGCGGAGCGTGACCAGCGTGTCGCGCAGCTTGTCCTGGTCCAGGCTGCCGGTGCGGGTCACGGCCTCGCCGGTCACGGTGCCGGCCGCGAAGCCGAAGGCGGCGTAGTAGCCGGGCAGGTAGTTGTAGGCCTGGTTGAAGGCGGCAACGAAGGCGGTGTTGCCCGCCGATTTCAACGACGGCTCATACAGCGAGAAGCCCAACGCCTCCTCGCCGTCCTTGCCGGCGGCCTTCAGGAAGTCCTCCTGCGCGACGCCATTGCAGATGAACGCCCGCGGCAGATAGTTCACCGCGCGCAGCTGGCGCACCATCTCGATGGCCTCGTTCGGGTAGCCGAGCGACACCCACACATCGGGGTCGAGCTGCCGCGCCTGGGCGATCTGCGACGAGTAGTCGACCGTGCCCTGCGGGAAATACCCGACCAGCACCAGCTTGCCGCCAACCCGGTCGACGATGCCGCGCAAGGTCCCCTCGATATCGCGGGAGGCGGCGTAGTCGCGGGAGATGTAGGCGAAGGTCTTGAAGCCGTGCTGCCGCACCATCGGCTCCATCGCGTCGAGGTAGGCGCCCGTGCGGGCGGCGGTCTGGAACACGTATTTGAAGCCGCGCTGCTGGATCTTCTCGGCCGCACCGCCGCCGTTGATGAAGACGCGCTTGTGCTTCTCGGCCACCGCCGACCCGGTGGCAGTGGCCGCCGAGCCCAGCGAGGACGCCAGCAGATCGACGTTGTCGCTGGTGATCAGCCGTTCATACAGCCGCGCCGCGGTGGCCGCGTCCGATCGGTCGTCATAGGTGACGAACTCGACCTGCCGACCCAGCAGGCCGCCCTTGGCGTTCTGCTGCCTGCGCCACAGGTCGAAGCCCTTGAAGTAGTGCGCGGCGGAATCGGCGAGGTCCCCGGTTTGCGACAACGCGACGCCGATGCGGATCGGACCGGTCTGCGCCCGGGCGGCATGACCCAGGCCGGTGGCCAGAGCAGCTGCTGAGCCCAGCATCTCGCGTCTTTTCATCGTTTCGTCCTTTCTTATTCTTGATGCTGTTCGGCCATGACGCCTTTGGTCGAGTTCTATTACCGGCTGCGCAGAGCAATGGCCGTTTATTTCTCTCGTCATTGCCAGCCTTGCGAAGCAATCCAGCCTTGGCCGGGCGCGGGTTTGTGGCCCCTGGATCGCTTCACGAGAGCTCGCGATGACGAGTCATTCCGTCCGTTCTCTGCTACAGAGGGCGAGCCCCTTGGCCGTTGTAAGCGCGATCATCACGCCGGATGCGCCCGTGGATGCGCCCGGCCCCGGGCCATGATCTCGTCGCGTGTGCCCGCGGTCAGCGCGTGGCTGCGCGGCTCGATGGCAAGCAACGCGGCCACGTCCCGCGCCGCGGCGACGGCGGCCCCGGCGGTGACGCCGGTGTCGATGCCCATCGCGGACAGCATGCACACCAGGTCCTCGGTGGCCAGGTTGCCGACGGACGCGACCGATTTCGGCATCGCGATGCCGCCGCCCAGGCCGCACACCGCGCCCTCGATGAAGCTCGCCCCGGCGTCGATCGCCGCCAGCACGCTCGCCGTGCCGGAGCCGGCCATGTTGTGCACATGGTAGCCGAATTGCGCCTGCGGATACCGGGCGGCCACGCCCCGGAACAGGTGGTGCACCTGGGCCGGGTCCTCCATGCCCATGGACCCCGCCAGGTAGAACCGGTCCATACCCGCGGCGACGAAACGGTCGAGGATCGCGAACACCTGGTGTTCCGGGATCGTGCCCTCGTACGCGCACCACATCGACACGCCGACCGCCATCACGAACGGGATGCCGGCGGCCTTCGCGATGACGAAGGCCTGGATCGCCTGATCGATGGCCTCGTCCGGCGTCATGTTCTGGTTGTGCCGCAGGTAGGTGGCGCTGACGACGGTCAGGCCCAGCATCTCGCTCACCCCCGCCGCCACCGCGCGGGTGGCGCCGCGGGCGTTGGGGACCAGGCCGCGGTAGACGGCGCCGGGGCGGCGGCGGATGCGGGCGAACACCTCCTCGGCGTCGCGCAGGTTGGGGATGACGCGGGGGTGGGCGAAGCCGCTGACCTCGATCACCGGGAACCCGGCGTCCGCCAAGCGGTCCACCATCGCCACCTTGGTATCGGTGTCGATCCATTTGCCCAGGCTCTGCAGCCCGTCGCGGGGCGCCACCTCGACCACGGCGATGGATTTCGGCAGGCTCAGCATGTCAGAAATACGCCTCCATCACGGCGTCGTCGTTCCGCACCTGGTCGGGCGGCCCGTGCGCGATCACGCGGCCCTCGGCCAGCACGTACACCAGGTCGCAGGCGGACAGCACGATGCGCATCTCGTGGTCTATGAAGAACAGCGTCATGCCGCGGCGGCGCAGCGCGTCCAGGTGCTCCACGATGCGGTTCTGCAGCCGCGGGTTGATGCCGGCGAAGGGCTCGTCCAGCAGCATCAGCCGCGGCTGCAGCATCAGCGCGCGGGCGATCTCGACCAGCTTGCGCTGCCCGTACGACAGCTCGGCGCCCCAGGCGTTCGCGATGGCGGCGATCTCGAGGAAATCCAGCAGCTCCAGCGCGCGGTCGACGGCCTGGCGGTCGGTCAGGCCGTGCGCGACGGCGACCAGGTTCTCCAGCACCGTCATCTCGCCGAACAGCCGGCTGATCTGGAAGGTGCGGCCCACGCCGGCGCGGCAGATGGTGGCGGGGGACGCGCCGGTCATGTCCGCGCCGCCGATCAGGACGCGGCCGGCATCGGCCCGCAGGCTGCCGGCGACGATGTTGAACAGCGTCGACTTGCCGGATCCGTTGGGCCCGATCACGCCGGTGATGCTGCCGGGCGCCACGACCAGGTTCGCGCCATCCAGCGCCGTGCGGCCGCCGAAATGCTTGCAGATGCCGTCGACGACCAGGATCGGCGGCGCGTCAGACATGCTTGGGCCGGGCCAGCAGCCGGAAGTCGCCGCGGCCGGCGGGCAGCCAGGCGCGCCGGATGGCCAGGCCCACGACGCCGCGCGGCATGTACAGCACGGCCGCGATCACCAGCAGGCCGACCAGGCCCGAATACAGCTCCGGGAAGCGGGACCACAGCAGCTCGTTCACCACCGACAGCAGCACGGCGCCCACCAGCGGGCCCAGCACCGTCCCCATGCCGCCCAGCAGCACGGTCGCGATCGTGGTCAGCTCCATCGACGGCGCGAAGGCGGTCGAAGGGTCGATGAAGTTGAGGTAGGTGGCATACAGCGACCCGACCATCGCGGGCGCGACGGCCGAGGCCACGAAGGTCCCGACCTTCAGCCTTGTCGTGCGCAGCCCCAGCGCCTCGGCCGCCGTCTCGTCCTCGCGGATCGACAGCAGCTTCAGGCCCAGGCGGGAGTTGTCGAGCCGCCAGGTCAGCACGATCATCAGCAGCGCCAGCGCGGCCAGCACGGCATAGACGTGCAGCAGCGATTCCGGCGCCGGCAGGTACAGCCCGGTGCCGCCGTCGGTGATCTTGTCGAAGCCGAGCGCGAACGACTCCCACACCCGGGTCAACCCGAACATGCCGATCGCGAAGAACGGCCCC
>JAYUCA010000135.1:0-3086 GCA_043740535.1 Rhodospirillales bacterium
ACGCGGGCGATGCCGTCGCCGACGGAGAGGACCTGTCCGGTCTCGGCGACGTTCTGCTCGGTGTCGAACGCGGCGATCTGCTTCTTGAGGATCTCCGAGATCTCGGCGGGACGGATTTCCATCTAGGCGGCACCCTTCATGGCGTACTGCAGTCGCTGCAGACGGGATTTGAGACTGGTATCGTAGAGGCGGGCGCCGATCTTGACGACGAGGCCGCCGAGCAGGCTGGGGTCGACGGTGTCGTGGATGTTGACGCTGCCGTAGCCGGCCTCGATGAGGCGAGCGCGGAGCTGTTCGCGCTGGACGTCGGTGAGCGGGTGGGCGCTGGAGACCTGGGCCGTGACGACGCCGCGCTTGTGGGCGACCAGGGCTGCGAAGGCGGCGACGATGATGCGGAGGGCTGCGAGGCGCCGGTTGTTGGCGACGACGCCGACGAAGTCCTGGACCAGCTTGCCGAAGCCCTGTTGCGCCAGGACGGCGGTGGCGGCGGCGCGGGCCTGGGTCACGTCGATGAGCGGGCTTTGCAGCAGGCGACGGAAATCGGGCGTGGCGTCGATCAACCGGGCCAGGGCGTCCATTTCGGTGACGGTCTGGTCGAGCTGATGGGTGTCTTCCGCCTGCGCATAGAGCGCGGTGGCGTATCGGTCGGCGAGGCCGCCGCCGGATGTCGTGGTGCCAGAGGCCACGCTTGGGTTCCCTCAACTCGTCTGGCCGGCGTTGTTGCCGGCGAGCGGGCGTCTAGCATGGTGTTTGTGAGGGGGGAAGGGGTGGGGACGCGGCACTTCACGCGCCGTCAGCGGTAGTGGCGGCGGAATGGGTCCCGGCGCGGCGGCGTTCGGCACGGACAAGCATCTGGCGGCGTATGCGGATGTGCGGGCGGCGGGGATCGATCCCCTGCTGCATGATGCCGTGAGCGGGCAGGCGGAGGGGCGGACGGCTTTTTCGGTTCGAGCGGCGGGTTCCTGGGTTCCGGTCGATCGAAAGAGCAAGGGGACTGACGGGGCAAGAGGAGATGCCCGGGGGACATGGAGCGGCGTCTGGCCGGGCTTGACCCGGCCACCCACGCGGCTTCGAACCGGACAGCCGTGGGTCCAGGCCCGGCCCCGATCCCATTCTCCTGATGGGTTTGTTAGGTTCGCTTGATCGGCGGATGCCGTTCGGATTATTGGGATTGCATGAAACCGCGAGGCTGAATTGTGCCATCGACTGCGCTTGAGCAGTATCTGCTCGAACTGATCAACGGCGCGCGCATGGATCCCCTGGGGGATGCGGCGCGGTACATCGTCTCGTATGCGCCGCTGAGCTCCGGGCAGGGCAACATCCAATCGGCCTTGACGCAGTTCGGGGTCAGCGGCGGGCAGTTGCTGGCGGCGTTCCAGGGGCTGACGCCGGTGGCGCCGGTGGCGTTCAACGACGTGCTGGCGGGGGGTGCGCGCACGCACGACAACGGCATGATCGCGGCGGGGGCGCAGTCGCACCAGTTGCCGGGCGAGGCGGATTTCGGGACGCGGCTGAGCGCCGAGGGCTACAGCTATCGCGCGGCGGGCGAGAACATCTACGCCTATGCGTATGACATGCTGTTCGCGCAGGCCGGGTTCATGGTGGACTGGGGCGGCAGTGCGGCGACGGGGGGGATGCAGTCGCCGGCGGGGCACCGGGCGAACGAGATGAACGCCTCATATCGGGAGGTGGGGGTCGGCGTCGTGACCGGGAGCGGGCCGAACGGCGTGGGTCCGGAGGTGGTGACCGAGGATTTCGGCACGACCGGGGCGGCGGGGGCGTTCATCCTGGGGGTGGCGTATTCGGACGCGAACCACAACAGCTTCTATGATGTGGGCGAGGGCGTGGCGGGGCTGACGGTCAGTGTTGGGGGTGCGAGCGTCACCAGCGCGGCGAGCGGCGGGTATACGTTGACCAGCGCGTCGACGGGGTTGCAGACGGTGCAGCTGGGCGGCGCGGGGCTGGCGGGCGCGGTGTTCGTGCGGACGGCGCTGAGCGACGGGTCCGGCAACGGGGTCGACGTGAAGATCGATGTCGTCAACGGGAACACGCTGAACGTTTCGGGCTCGGCGACGGTGAGCGGGGCGGTGGGCACGGTGCGGGCGCTGGGGGTGCAGGCGCTTGCGGTGTCGCTGGGCGATGGGGTGGGGCGGACGCTGCTGGGCAATGGCGGCGGGGACACGCTGACGGGGGGCGGCGGCAACGACGTGATCGTCGGCGGGGCGGGGAACGACATCGTCGACGGGGGGGCGGGCGCCAACACGCTGGACGGCGGGGCGGGCGACAACACGGCGGTGTTCGACTTCGCGTTCGGGGCGGCGACGATCGGGCGGTCGGGGGCTGCGTGGGTGATCGACGGGCCGGGCACGCATGACGTGGCGACGAACTTCCAGCATTACCGGTTCAGCGATGTCAGCCTGAATGCGCTGTCGGTCACGTTCAGCAGCCCGGACCCGCTGTTCGACGTGGCGTATTATCTGGCGCGCAACCCGGACGTGGCGGCGGCGGGGGTCGATCCGTATCAGCATTACCTGGCCGTGGGGTGGAAAGAGGGCCGGGCGCCGGACGCCTGGTTCGACGGGCGCTGGTATCTGCAGCAGAACCCGGATGTCGCGGCGGCGGGGGCCGATCCGCTGCTGCATTTCGAGCAGTTCGGGTGGAAGGAGGGGCGCGACCCGAGTCTGCTGTTCTCCGACAGCAAGTATCTGGCCGCCAACCCTGACGTCGGGGCTGCGGGGATCGATCCGCTGGCGCATTACCTGAGCAATGGCCAGCATGAGGGGCGGATGGCGTTCCTGAGCGGCGGGACGGCGGCGGCGGATCCGCTGGTCGCGGCGGCGTATTACGATGCGCAGCTGGGGGCGACGCTGATCCCTGGGGGCGCGGCGGGGGCGCAGCAGGCGGCGTGGAGTTATGATTCCTCGGGGTGGCAGAAGGGGTTGAACCCGGATGCGTGGTTCAACACGGGGTATTATCTTTCGCACAATCCCGATGTCGCTGCGGCGCATGTCGATCCGTTGCTGCATTATGAGGCGCATGGATGGAAGGAGGGGCGGGATCCTTCGGCGCTGTTCAGCACGGGGAAG
>JAYUCA010000136.1:0-16050 GCA_043740535.1 Rhodospirillales bacterium
GCCTGGTGGCGCGACAGCCCCTACGTGCTGCGCGACCCGGCGGCCCGGCCCGGCCCGCACCTGCCCGCGGGTCTCGCTCCTCTGCGTCCTCTGCGCCTCTGCGGTCACTCTTCTGTATTCCGGCACCCCTCATACCAAGCGCCCAAAGTCTTGACCGTTGGGGCCGGCATTGGGTTGGAACGGTTTTTGGTCCCCGACCTCCCGGGCGGTTGACCAGGGCCGACGATCAATCGATCGAGGTCGCATCGTGCCGCTATCACTACGAATAGCGTCTATCGCGTCCCCAGCCACGCCAGCGCCGCCTCCGCCGCCGCGCGCCCGGTGCTGAAGCACCCCTGCAACAGATACCCCCCGGTCGGCGCCTCCCAGTCCAGCATCTCGCCAGCCACGAACACGCCTGGGCGGACCCGCAGCATCGATCCGTCCAGCGCCGCGAACGACACCCCGCCCGCCGTCGATATCGCCCGGCCGATCGGCCGCGTGCCGGTCAACGCCAGCGGCAGCGCCTTGATCCGCTCCGCCAGCGGCAGGTCCGACGGGATCTCCCGCACCAGGCTCGCCGCCGCCGGGCTCAATCCGGCGCGGCGCAGGGCGTTGGCCATCGAAACGCCGGGGCCGCCCAGCCGCGCAGACAGCGCCGCGCGGTCCAGGTCCGGCCGCAGGTCCAGCAGCAGCGTCGCCGCGCCTTCGGCCGCGATCGCCTTCCGCAGTGCCGCGGACAGCGCGTAGATCGGGCCGCCCTCGATGCCGTCGACGGTCACCACGGCCTCGCCGCGCACCGTGACGCCCTGGAACGACGCCGCGATCCGCTTCAGCGGCTCCCCCTGGAAGCGGCTGCGGAACAGGTCGGACCACGCGCAGGTGAACCCCCCGTTGGCCGGGACCAGCGGCGCCACCTTCACCCCCGCGGCCTCCAGCACCGGCGCCCACGCGCCGTCGGAGCCCATCCGCGGCCAGGACGCGCCGCCCATTGCCAGCACGGTCGCGTCGGCCGCCACCAGGACGTCGCCGCCCGCCGTCTCGAACCGTAGCGACGCGCCATCCCACCCCACCCAGCGATGCCCCGGCGCGAACGCGACACCCATCCCGCGCAGCCGCACCAGCCAGGCGCGCAGCAGCGGCGTCGCCTTGAACGCCTTCGGGAACACCCGCCCGCTGCTGCCCACAAACGTTGCCTGGCCCAGCCCGTCCGCCCATTCACGCAACGCCGCGGGCGGGAACGCCCCCACGGCCGGCGCCAATGCCCGTGAGGCCGGACCATAGCGGGGCATGAACTGCTCCAACGGCTCCGAGTGCGTCAGGTTCAGGCCGCCCCGCCCGGCCAGCAGCAGCTTGCGCCCGACGCTCGGCATCCGATCATAGACGGTGACCGCCAGCCCCGCCGCCGCCAGCGTCTCGGCCGCCATCAGCCCCGCAGGACCGCCGCCGACGACGGCGACGCCCATCGGTTCAGATGGCGAAGGGGTCCGCCTTCGACGGCGCCTCCCGCGAGTAGCCGGGCGACGTGTAGCCGCCGCCCTGATACCGCTCCTGCACCGGATCGCCGCTCTGTCTGCCCATCATCTGCCCGGCGAAATGGTCGGCGCTGTCCTGCGGCGCCCAGCCCAGCCGCTGCCGCTGGTCGCCCCGCCACCAGGTCATGCGGCTGTTGTTCGACACGCCCCAGATCACGCTGTGGCCGACCGCGCCGGCCAGCACGCAGCGCTCGATCAGCCGGCCGAGGTCCGCATAGGACAGCCAACTCGCCAACATGCGTTCGTCGACCGGCTCGGGGAAGCACGAGCCGATGCGGATGTTGACGTTCTCGACGCCGTGCTTGTCCCAATACAGGCGTCCCATCAGCTCGCCATAGACTTTCGACAGGCCATAGAAGCTGTCCGGCCGGAAGTCGCAGTCGTGGTCGAGCACGCTCGTGCGCTCGTGGAAACCGACGCTGTGGTTGGAGCTGGCGAACACCACGCGGGCCTTCTCGCGCCGTGCCGCCTCGTAGACGTGATACAGGCCCTTCAGGTTCGGCCCCATCACCTCCTCGAACGGCTTGTCGATCGAGATGCCGCCGAAGTGCAGGATCGTGCCGCAGCCCTCGGCCAGGCGCAGGAACTGGACGCCCTCGTTCAGGTCCATCTTCGTGAACGTCGCGCCTTTCGGCAGCGCGTCCGGGAACGGCGCGATGTCGGTCAGCCGGACCGTCCAGCCGTGCCTGGCCAGCACCTGCGCCAGGCTGCGCCCCAGGTTGCCGCTGGCGCCGGTCAGCAGGATCGGGCGGGATGTGGTCATCGAGGTGTCCTCGGCATGCGTTGCCGCAAGTCTTGGGCGGGGCTTGCCCTCGGGTCAACCTGGCGTCAGGCTCCGGCCCCATGAAGACCATCGCCCAGGCCGTGACTGACCTCGAAAGCGGCGCCGCCACGGCCCGTGCCCTGGTTGAATCCTGCCTCGAACGGATCGAGGCCCCCGATGGCGAGGGCAGCCGCACCTTCATCCGCGTCTATGCGGACCAGGCCCGCGCCAGCGCCGACGCGATGGACCTGCTGCGCAAGGCCGGCCGCGCCCCCGGCCCCTTCGCCGGCATCCCGATCAGCCTGAAAGACCTGTTCGACGTCGCGGGCGAGACCACCGCCGCCGGCAGCGCCGTGCTGGCCAACGCGACGCCGGCCGCCGCCCACGCCGTCGTGGTGCAGCGCCTGCTGGCCGCCGGGTTCATCCCGGTGGGCCGGACGAACATGACGGAGTTCGCCTTCTCCGGCATCGGCATCAACCCGCATCACGGCACGCCGCGCAGTCCGTGGCAGCGGCCGAAGGACGACGTCGACGGTGGCCATGTGCCGGGCGGCAGCAGCTCCGGCGCCGGGGTGTCGGTGGCGGACGGCATGGCGTTCATGGGCCTGGGCACCGACACCGGCGGCTCCTGCCGCATCCCGGCCGCGTTCAACGGCGTGGTCGGCTACAAGCCCACCGCCCGCCGCGTGCCGATCACCGGGGTGCTGCCGCTGAGCCCCTCGCTCGACAGCGTGGGGCCTTTGGCGCGCAGCGTGCAGTGCTGCGCCAGCGTCGATGCGGTGCTGGCCGGACAGACGCCCCGCACGCTGCCGAAGATGGCGCTGCGCGGCCTGCGCCTGGCGGTGCCCGGCAACATGGTGATGGACGGCATGGACCCCAGCACGACCGAAGCGTTCGGCCGCGCGCTGAACCGGCTGGACAACCTCGGCGTCCGGGTGACCCACCTCAGTTTCCCCGAATTCGAGCAGATCGCCGCCGCCAACAAGCACGGCGGGTTCGCCGCCGCCGAGGCGTACGCCTGGCACCAGGACCTGCTGGTCGCCCAGGGCGACGGCTATGACAGCCGCGTCCGGTTCCGCATCGAGCGTGGCCGCGCCATGACAGCCGTCGACATGATCAAGCTGGCGCAGGACCGCGCCCGGATCATCGCCTCGTTCGATGAGGCGACCTCGGCCTACGACGCCGTCGCGATGCCCACCACGCCGATCGCGCCGCCCACGATCGCCTCGTTGGCCGATGATAAAGACTTCAGCAAGGTCAACACCCTGGTGCTGCGCAATGCGGCGCTGGGCAACTTCCTCGACCGCTGCGGCATCAGCATCCCGTGCCACCGCGCCGGCGACGCGCCCGCGGGCTTCATGCTGATCGGCGAGACGATGGGCGACGCCCGCCTGTTCGCGCTCGCCGCCGCCATCGAACCCATCCTGAAGGATTGACCCCCATGCGCGCCCTGCTGGTCCTGTGTCTTCTTCTGGCGGCCCTGCCCGCCCGCGCCCAGGCCGTGCTGGACAGCATCCTGGCCCGCGGCACGCTGCGCGTCGGCCTGACCGGGGACTACCGCCCGTTCAGCATAAAGGATGCCGCCGGCACATTCGAGGGCCTGGACGTGGACATGGCCGAAAGCCTGGCCAAATCGATGGGCGTGAAGCTGGAGATCGTGCCCACCACCTGGTCGACGCTGATGGCCGGCCTGACCGAGGGCAAGTACGACATGGCGATGGGCGGCATCTCGGTGACGCTGGTCCGCTCGAAGACCGCGATCTTCTCCGCCCCGGTGATGCGCGCCGGCAAGACCCCCATAGCCCGCTGCACCGACAAGGACAGGTTCAACACCATCGCCGACATCGACAAGCCCGGCGTCCGCGTCATCTTCAACCCCGGCGGCACCAACGAAACCTTCGCCCGCGCCAACCTGAAGCAGGCGCAGATGGTGGTGTTCCCGACCAACGCGACGATCTTCGAGGAGATCGTCGCCAACCGCGCCGACGTGATGATGACCGACGCGGTGGAAACCCGCCTGCAGCAGAAGCTGCATCCCGAGCTGTGCGCGATCCATCCAGACAAGCCGTTCGATTTTTCGGAACTTGCGTATCTGCTGCCGCGCGACATGGTCCTGAAGCATTATGTCGATCAGTGGCTGCACATCATCGACGCGACCGGCGAGCGGGCGCGCGCCACGGCGAAGTGGCTGGAGTAGCGGCGCCGGGCGCAAACGGTCCAGCGGCAGCCCTCACACACTTGCAACCTACGCGCAAAACTCCGAAGTTCCGCACGCAATACAGGAGGATGCCATGACCGCGTGCATCGTGGGCTGGGCCCATACGACCTTCGGCAAGCACGAAGCCCTCGATGTCGAGGGGCTGATCGAGCAGGTCGCGGGTGCGGCCATCGCGGACGCCGGGATCACGCCGGCCGAGATCGACGGCACCTTCGTCGGCATGTTCAACAACGGCTTCTCCAAGCAGGATTTCCCCAGTTCCCTGCCCATGCAGGGGCTGGAGGAGCTGCGGTTCAAGCCGGCGACGCGGTATGAGAACGCCTGCGCCTCCGGCAGTGCGGCGATCCATGGCGCGCGGGACTTCATCGCTGCCGGGCGCGGCCGCTTTGCGCTGGTGATCGGGGCGGAGAAGATGACCGGGCTGCCGAACGCCCAGGTGGGGGACAACCTGCTCGGCGCCTGCTACCGCCGGGAGGAGGGCGACGTGCCCGCAGGCTTCGCCGGCGTGTTCGGCCGGATCGCCGAGCGCTACTTCCAGCAGCACGGCGACCAGTCGGACGCGCTGGCCGCCATCGCCGCGAAGAACCACAAGAACGGCGTCGACAACCCCTATGCGCAGATGCGGCGCGACCTCGGCTACGAGTTCTGCCGTACTGTCAGCGAGAAGAACCCCTACGTCGCCCCGCCCCTGAAGCGCACCGACTGCTCGCTGGTCAGCGACGGGGCCGCAGCACTGATCCTGACGGACGAAGACACCGCCCGCACGATGGCCAAGGCGATCCGCTTCCGCGCCGCCGTCCACGTCAACGACTTCCTGCCGCTGTCCCGCCGCGACCCGACCCGGTTCGAGGGCGCCGCCCGCGCCTGGTCGATGGCGTTCAACGAGGCCGGGGTCGGCGTGGACGACCTGTCCTTCGCCGAGGTGCATGACTGCTTTACCATCGCCGAACTGCTGGCGTACGAGGCGATGGGCCTCGCCGCCCCCGGCAAGGGCGCCCGCGCCGTGCTGGACGGCACGACGTCGATCACCGGGCGGCTGCCGGTCAACCGCAGCGGCGGGCTGAAGGCCAAGGGACACCCGGTCGGCGCGACCGGGGTCAGCATGCACGTCATCGCGGCGATGCAGCTGGCCGGCCAGGCGGGCACGATGCAGTTGCCGAATGCCGAGCTGGCGGGCGTGTTCAACATGGGCGGCGCGGCGGTCGCGAACTACGTGAGCATCCTCGAACCGCTGCGGTAAGGCTTTTTGCCGAAGCGCCGGGATGTGGGGCGGAAAAACGCGGCGTCTTCCGCCACCGAACGCCCGGGTCCGTCCTTCGAGGCGGATGACGCTTCGCTTTTCCGCCCTACCCGGCTGCGCGACCAAGGCTCGGCGCCCGAACGCGGGCATGTAGGGCGGAAAAGCGCAGCGTCATCCGCCACTTCACGAGTGGGTCCCGGCCAACGAGGCGGATGACGCTTCGCTTTTCCGCCCTACGCCACCACGCGCTCGCGGCTTATTTCCGAAACGCCAGCCCCGCCCCCAGGGCGAGCCCCGCCGCAGCCAGCAACGACGGCGCCAGGAACGATCCCGTCCAATCGACCAGGTAGCCGGCCACCAGCGGGCCGCAGACCTGGCCGACCCCGAACGCGGCCGTCAGCGTCGCGAAGGTGCGGGCCAGCCTGGTTTCCGGCACGATCTCCCGCGCGCCTTCGAAGGCCAGCGACGAGATGCTGACAAAGGTCAGGCCCAGCAGCCCGGCCGCCACGAGCGAACCCACCGCACCGGGCCAGATGCCGCCCACGGCGACGCCGGCGCCCAGCACCAGCAGCGCCAGGCCCAGCGCCGGGCGCGGCCCGATCCGCGCCGCCACGATGGACCATCCGAGCGTCGACGGGATCGCCGTCAGTCCGACCGCCAACCAGATCAACGGTTCGATGGGCCGCGCCGCGGGTGACGCCCGCACCGCGGCGACCAGGAACGTGGCCGTGATGATGTAGCCGAAGCCGAACAGCCCGTAGCTGATCGACAGCGTCACCAGGCCAGGGCGCGTCGCACGCGGCCCCTCGGCGGCGGCCGGCGCGGCCGGCGCCCCCCGCACCGCCGGTTGCTGGCCGTACAGCACGGCGATGACCGGCACCATCACGGCCGCCAGCAGGCCGGCGCCGAACCACAGCCCGCGCCAGTCATAGCCAGCGTGCTCCATCCCTGAGACCAGCAGCGACGACGTGGCGATCCCGGTGCCGATCCCCGCAAAATGGATGGGCGCCAGTCGCCCTGCCCGGGCCGCCGCCAGCCGCTCCAGCACCAGACCGGTGCCGATGATCAAGGACAGCGCGCTGACCACGCCGCCGGCGAACCGCAGCAGCGCGAAGGCGGCCAGTCCCGTCGCCCCCGCCATCGCCATGATACTGGCAGCGCCTGCCGCCAAGGAAACCAGGAACCACGTCCGCCGGTCGCCCCGGCGCCGGCGCGGCAGCCAGCGTGGCGACACCAGCAGCAGCGCGCCCACCAGATAGCCGACGAAATTGGCCGACGCGATCAGCCCGGCCTCGGACGGCTTCAGCCCCAGCGAGTCGATCATCGCCGGCAGGATGGGCGTGTAGACGAAGCGCCCGATGCCCATGCCTGACGCGAGCGACAACAGCCCCGCCAGCGCCACGGCCAGCGGCCCGCGCTCCGATCCCCACTTCATCCCGGCCCTCCAGAAGGGTCAGCCTAGGGGACTTGGCACGAATCGGAAAACCAGCCCCGGCGCGGGACTGGTGTGCATCACGATGGATCGCGCCTGTCCGGCCGATGCCACTCCGCCGGACAGGCCCCGCAGACCCGAAGGCCTACTCGGGCTGCATCAGGTCATCGTGATAGACGCTGCTCGGGGTGTTCACCTCCGACGCGTCGGCGACTTTCGGCAGCTCGTCCCGCTCGACCGGGCTGTGGTTCGCCCAGTGGTGGCCGTGGACCAGGCCGTCGTCGAAATCGTCGTTGTGCATGATCGCGCTCCGTGGCTTGGGATTAAACGTTTGCGGGTTCGTGGAACTGGGCCGTCTCGGTGCTGTGCGCCATCGCCGTCGTGCTGCTGCGCCCGCCCGACGCCGCGGAGGCCACGGCGTCGAAGTAGCTGACGCCCACCTCGCGCTGGTGCCGGGTCGCGGTGTAGCCGTGCGGCTCCGAGGCGAATTCCGCCTGCTGCAGCTCGGAATACGCCGCCATGCCGCGGGCGCGGTAGGCGCGGGCCAGTTCGAACATCGAGTGGTTCAGGCTGTGGAAGCCGGCCAGCGTGATGAACTGGAACTTGTAGCCCATCGCGCCGATCTCGCGCTGGAACGCCTCGGCCTGCGCCTCGGACATCTTCCGCTTCCAGTTGAAGCTCGGCGAGCAGTTGTAGGCCAGCAGCTTGCCCGGATGCTCCCGCCGGATCGCCTCGGCGAAGGCCCGCGCGTCATCAAGGTCCGGCTCCGACGTCTCCCACCACAGCAGGTCCGCATAGGGCGCGTAGGCGAGGCCGCGGGCGATGGCGTAGTCGCGGCCGACACCGGGCTTGATGCGGAAGAAGCCTTCCGGCGTGCGCTCGTTGCTCAGGAACGGGCGGTCGCGCTCGTCGACGTCGCTGGTCAGAAGCTGGGCGCTTTCGGCGTCCGTGCGGCACAGCAGCACGGTCGGCACGCCCTCGACGTCGGCGGCCAGCCGGGCGGCGTTCAGGGTGCGGATGTGCTGGCTGATCGGCACCAGCACCTTGCCGCCCAGGTGGCCGCACTTCTTCTCGCTGGCCAGCTGGTCCTCGAAATGCACGCCGCCGGCGCCGGCCTCGATCATGTGCCGCATCAGCTCGTAGGCGTTCAGCGGGCCGCCGAACCCGGCTTCGGCATCGGCGATCACCGGCGCCATCCAATGCGTCTGGTCGCCGTCGGCTTCCATGTGGGCGATCTGGTCGGCGCGGCGCAGCGCATTGTTGATGCGGGTCACGACCTGCGGCACCGAGTCGACGGGATACAGCGACTGGTCCGGATACATGGCGCCCGCGCTGTTCGCGTCGGCCGCGACCTGCCAGCCGGACAGGTAGACCGCCTTCAGCCCGGCCTTCACCTGCTGCACCGCCTGGTTGCCGGTCAAGGCGCCCAGCGTCGGCACGAAGGCCTCGGTCTGCAGCAACTGCCAAAGGCGCCGCGCGCCCATGTCGGCCAGCGTGTGCTTGATCCGGAACGAACCGGCGAGGCGTTCGACGTCGGCCGGGCTATAGTCCCGCCGGATGCCGGCGAAGCGGTCCTGCGGCGAGCCCGCGTTGCCCCCGTCGGGGGCGAAGCAGGCGGTAGGGGTCGTTTGCATCGTTTGTGCTCTCCTGGCGTGCGGACTGTGATCCGCCCTGCTATCAAGCGGGTTGCCTGAAGAAAGAAAAGACGTAATACGTCATTCCTGACGCAAGGATGTTGCTAGATTTACCGGTCATGACCCATAAACGAAAACTGTGTAAACCATGTCCCGCCCGCTGATCGGCCGCACGATCCGCCGGCTGCGCACCGAGCGCGCCTTGTCGCAGCAGGCGCTTGCCGTCCGGCTGGGCATCTCGGCCAGCTACCTCAACCTGATCGAGCACGATCAGCGGGGCGTTACCGCGTCGCTGCTGATGAAGCTCGGCACGGCGCTGCAGGCGGACCTCGCCGCCCTGTCCGGCAGCGCCGAGCGGCAGCTCGAATCCGGCCTGCGGGAGATCATGGCCGACGCCATGCTCGGCCTGGACGCGGTGCCGGAGGCCGAGGTGCAGACGCTGGCCGCCAGCGCCCCCTCCGCCGCCCGCGCCATGCTGGCGCTGTACCGCGCCTGGCGCGTGGCGCAGGAGGACGCGAGCGGCATCGCCCTGCCCAGCGGCCGCCGCATGCTGCTGCCCGGCGAGGAGGCGCGGGACTTCTTCCAGGACCGCGGCAACCACTTCCCGGCGCTGGAGGCATTGGCCGAGCGGGTCGCCGAGCAATGCGACGCAAGCTCCGCCGGACTGGACCGCGCCATCGCCGAGCGCCTGGCGCGGGACCACGGCATCCGCGTCCGCGTGGGGCCGCTGGACACGCTGCGCCGCTACGACCCGGACACGCGGCTGCTGGACCTGTCGGAGACGATGCGGCGTGAAACGCGCGCCTTCCAGCTTGCGTTCCAGCTCATGCTGCTGGAGGCGCGAGACCTGGCCGACGAGGCCGCCGCCGCCGCCGCGCCATCGACGCCCGAGGCCGGGGCGCTGATCCGGCTCGGCCTGCTGAACTATGCCGCTGGCGCGCTGCTGCTGCCGTATGCGCCGTTCCTCGCGGCGGCGCGGTCGCTACGCTATGACGTCGACACGCTGGCCGCCCGCTTCGGCGTCAGCTTCGAGCAGGTGGCCCACCGCCTGTCGACCCTGCAGCGGGAGGGCGCGCGCGGCATCCCGTTCTTCTTCGTCCGCGTCGATCCGGCCGGCAACGTCGACAAGCGGTTCTCCGCCTCCGGCTACCCTTTCGCGCGCTTCGGCGGCTCATGCCCACGCTGGCTGATCCACACGGCCTTCGCAACGCCGGACCGGCTGTGCGTGGAGGCCGCGGAGCTGCCGGACGGTGCGGCCTTCCTGTGCTTCGGCCGCGCGCTGACCGGCACGCCGTCGCGTTGGGGCGACCCGCCGCCGCGCCACGTGGTGGCGCTGGGCTGCGACATCGATCGCGCGTCGGAGGTCGTGTATTCCGACGGGGTCGACCTTGCGCGTCGCGTGGGGATCGGCCTGTCGTGCCGCCTGTGCGACCGCTCGGACTGCCGCAGCCGGGCGTTTCCGCCGTTGCAGCACCGCCTGGTGATCGACCCGAACGAAGGCAGCGCGGTGCCGTGGCGGTTCGTGGCGTCGTGACGCGAACTGGACGCGAATCGGACGCTTCAGGGCCGTTGTTCCACTGCCCCGATGCCGGATCGCCGCGCCTGCACTCTGACCGCCACGTCCACATCCTGCCCCAGGGCGGAGAGGATCGTCATCAGCCGGTCAATGGTGAAACGCCCGAGGTTCGCCTTGCGGATACGCGAGAAGTCGGCAGCGGCAACGCCGGTCCACTCATGGGCCGCACGCACCGTCAGCTTGCGGTCATCGAGCACGCCGATGACCTGCGCCGCAAGCAGCGCGCGCAACTGCTCGCAATCAGCGTCGGGATGGCCGAGGACGCGGGACAGGTTTCCGCTTCCCCGCCCCAAAGCACGAATAGCCATGATCGAATTCCCCCGTTTGTCAGCAGGTTCACCCCGCCGGCAGGAAATTCACCAGCGACAGGCTCTTCATCCCGGCGATCACCTGGTATGACGCCTGGAGCTGGGTCTGCAGCGCCGACACCTTCGTCAGCGTTGCCGCCATGTCGACGTCCTGCACGTTCGACACCTGCTTCGTCAGCGCGATCCGCGTTGCGGCCAACCCGGCCTGGCGCGTCTTCAGGCTGGCTTCGGCGCTGCCCAGGGCGCCGCGCTCATCGGCGATCGCCGTGACCGCGCTGGTCAGCCGGCTGCGCACGTCGGCCGCGGTGGCCTGCGCCGCCGGGCCGTCGGTGAGGGCCGCCAGCGTCGCCAAGGACCGCATGACGTCGCGCATGTAGGATCCGGTGGTGGGCGCGGTCGAGGTCACCAGCGTGTTCTGGTTGGCCAGCACGCCGGCCGCCAGGAATTGCCCGTTGCCCACCTCCACCAGCGGCGGCTTCGTCCCGATGGTGGCCGAGAACGGGGCCGTCGCCGTGTCGCTCGCCAGCAGGTCGGCGCCCAACGCGGCAGGGTCCGTGTTCGGCACCGGCGGGTTGCCGCTGTCCTGCCCGGCAAACACGTAGACGTCGCCGGATTGGGTGTTCAACAGCTGCGCCACCTGCTGCAGCGCCTGCTGGGCCGCGGCGGCGATGCTGGCCACCTGCGATACGCCGACGCTGTTGATGGCGTTCGTCTGGGCGCGGAAGCTGGACGCGATCGCCGCGATCTGGCTCAGCGCCGACTGCGTGACGTCCAGCACGCCTGTCGCGTGGTCGATGTTGGCCTGCCACACCTGGTGGTGCTGGATGGCGGGCGACAGGTCCAGGCTGGTGTGCACGCCGGCGCCCAGGCCGGCATACGTGTCCGACACGCGCCCCGTCGATTGCTGCACCAGCGCCGTATCGAGCTGCAGGCGGATGGCGGCGCTGTTGTCCACCAGGGCAGACAGCAGTCCCGGGTCCGTCGGCTGGGCCCCGGCGATCATTGGACGCTGTTCAGCAGCTGCGTCCACATCGCCTGGACCGCCCCGATCACCCGGGAATTCGCGCCAAAGCTGTTCTGCAGCTTCAGCATCTCCGCCATCTCCGAGTCCACCGACACGCCCGTGCCGGCGCTCAGCTTTGCCGCCAGCCCGGTCTGCACCGCCTTGTCGGTGGCCAGCGTTCCGGCCGCGCTCGCAGCGAGCGACGCGTGGTTGGCCACCAGGTCGCTGGCCTGGCCGCCGATGCTGGCGGCCCCGGCGCCCAGCACGTTGGTCAGCACGGCCTGGATCAGCGTCGCGTCGCCGGCCGCACCGCTGGGGCTGGCGCCGTCCCGCACCAGGCTGGGCGTGGCCAGCACTGCCGGGTTCACCTGGATCGTCTGCGCGAATCCCGGGGTCGCGGCGGGGGGCGCCGTGCCGGACGCGTCCGAGAACAACGCCAGCCCCTGGCCCGAAAACCCCGTCGCCAGCGACTGGGAGAACTGATCGAGCTTCGCCTGCAGCCCCGGCAGCACGGCATCACGCAGGTCCAGCCCGGCCCCGATCGTCCCGCCGGCGATCGCCTCGGGTGAGCCGGACACCGTCAACGCAGGCGCCGTCGACCCGGGCCCCATGGTGGCCGCGACCAGCGCCAGCGGCCCCGCGGATTGACGCAGCGGCAGCAGCGTGCCGCCGCTGACCGCCAGCACGTCCCCATCCGGTTGCTTGTAGAACCGCGCGCCGGTCAGTTGCGTCAGCGCCGTCATCGCCGTGTCGCGCTGGTCCTCGAGGTCGGCCGTGCTCTCTCCGCGCGCCTTGGCCGTCATGATCTGATCGGAAACCTTGCCGATCGTGCCCAGCGCCGTGTTCGCCGCCTGCACGTCAGCGACCAGGTTGTTCTGCACGGTCTGCCGTGCCGTCAGGATGGCGCCGCCCAGCGCGTTGACGCCGCTGGCCAGCGCCGAGGCCTGGTTCACCACCTGGCGCTGCTGCGCGGCGCTCGACGGGTCTGACAGCAACGTGGAAAAGGCGTCGCGCAGCCCGCCCACCAGCGACGCCAGGTCCTGCCCGCTGCCGGGTGCGCCCGAGGCGGCGTCGATCGCAGCCAGGCTGCCCTGCCGGACCAGGTCGCCCGCCACCCTGCCGCCCGCGTCCAGCACGTTTTTTTGCAGCGCCTCGTCGATGCTGCGCGTGGCCACGCCCACCCGGACCCCGATCCCCTCGCCTTCTGCCGAGGCGCTTTGGATCTGCAGCGTTTCGCGCACATAGCCCGGCGTGTTCGCGTTCGTGACGTTCTGCGAAAGCGTCGCCAGCGCCTTCGTGACGCTGGCCAGGCCCGACGAGGCGTCGATCAACGCGGTGTTGAGGCTCATGATGGCTCCGCCGCCCCCACGCTACCGCTTCATGTCGATCGTGACCTGCAGCATCTCTTCCGCCGTGGTCACCATCTTGGTGTTGGCGGTGTAGGCGCGCTGCGCCACGATCAGCTTGGTGAACTCGTTCGCGATGTCCACGTTGCTGCTTTCCAGCGAGCTGGTCACCAAAGACCCCGCGCCGTTGGCCGCAGCCTGCTTGGTCTGCGCCGCCCCGCTGTCATGCGTGGCGAGGAACGCCTGCCCGTTGTCCCGCTGCAGCGCGTCCGGGTTGGCGAAGGTGACGATCGGCACCCGCGCGAGCACCCGCGACTGGCCGTTGTCGTAATTGACCACGACGTCGCCGTTCGGGTTCATCGTGACGCCGTTGTAGCTGCCGGGCGGCACGCCGTTCTGGGTCAGCGAGCTCAGGTTGTAGGTGGTGCCGGCGAATTGGGTCAGCCCGTCCGCCTGGCCGAAATGACCGAAGTTCAGGGTGATCGCCTGGGCGCCGTTGCCGAAATCCGCCGTCACGCCGAGGGTGGCCGGCCCCCCCACGGCGAAGGTGCTGCCGGTCAGCGTGCCGCTGGTGGACGTGATGCTGCCCGCCGTGCCTTCAGGCACCGCGGCGTTCCCGGCCGCGCCGAAGGCGATCGTCGCCGTGCCGAGCGGGGTGGCGGCCCCGCCCTGCGACACCGTCACGTCCCAGCTGTTCGATACGCCGGCCGTCGGCGACCAGGACAGGTTCAGCGTCTGCGACCGCCCGAGCGAATCGACCACAGGGATCTGCGTGGCGATCGCCGAACCGTCCGGCGAGGCGGGCAGGTTGGCCGCGAGGTCCGCGGTCGAGGTCGGCACGGGGCTGTAGCCGGAGGTGCCGATCTGGATCGGGACCGTCTTGGTCTGGTCCAACACGCCTTTTGCGTTGGCCACCCAGCCGTTGAGGTAGTCGCCGCTGGCATTCACCAGGTATCCGCTTTTGTTCAGCGCGAAGTCGCCCTCCCTTGTGTATTCGCCCTGGGTCTGGAACACCGGGGCGCCGGCGGGGGTGTCGCCGACGGGGCGGTTGATGGAGAAGAACCCCTGGCCGGAGATCGCCAGGTTCAGCACCTTGTCGGTCTGCTTGATCGAGCCCTCGACCGTGTTGACGTAGTCGGGCCGGGCGACGACGGCGCCCGAGACGTTGTTGGTCTTGGTGCTGCTGGTCAGATAGTCCTCGAAGTTGGTGTCGATCCGCTTGAAGCCGGTCGTCTGGCTGTTGGCGACGTTGTCGCCGATGTTGCCGAAGGCGGCGGATTGGGCGTTCAAACCGCTGATGGCCGTGTTCATCGCGCCGAAAAGCGACATGGGAGTCTCCTGGCTGTGTCCAGCCTCCCCATGGCAGGAAGCATGCCAGGGCACTGGCGCGGTGAATGTTGGGTTTTGCCGACCACAACGCCCGGCTGCATCGGCCTACCCGGCCGAATCCACCCGGCAAATTCAACCCACCCCGCCGGGCCGTCCGGTCGATGCGGGTCGGGCGGGGAGAGGAAAACACCGGAAACGCGGGGCTTCCCGGCCGCGATCTGCCTGGCCTGCCGTTTGCTGAGCCTGGACAATGCCCAGCCCCGACCTGTTGAGCCGCGCTGCCCCGTCGACGTTCCTGCTGGGGGCATTCCCCATGGCGGCCGCAACGGCGGCGACGGGCGCCCCTGGCACGGCGCCGGCGCAAGCCGCCGCCGATTTCGACGGCACGCTCGATCAGGCGCTCCGGTCGGCTGCCCTGGACACCGGGGCCGCGTCCCGGCCCGTGAACCCCGCGATGCGGCGCTTGACGGGCGCCACGCAGGTCTCGAAGGCAGCAGCGTCCGCAGTTGAGCCCGCCACGAAGCCGCAGCTCGCGGCGGGCCGGCCATCAACGGCCGTCCCCGTGCCCAAGGCGTCTGCCGGCGCGGCCGCCATGCGGACGAAGCCCGGCCCGACGGCTCCCACAGCATCCACCCCGGCAGCCGGGCACGGCCTCGATGCGGCGGCGGCGCCAAAAGGCGTGATGGCGGCAACCGCATCCGAGCCGATCGGACCCACGGCCCCACCGCCGTCGCCGGGTCCAGCCTGGTCGCCCGCCACCGTCGAGGCCGGCGCGGCCGTGGCCGCAGCGGCGCCCGGCGATGCCGGCGCGGCCGAAGCCCCCACCGCATGGGTGCCGCCCGGCGACAATCCCGGTCCCACCGGGCCGGCGCCTGATGCATCGCCGACCGCCCGTTCCAGGGAGCGCCGTGCCGATGCGGCCCCCGGGACAGACGCACCCGCTCCACCGCCCAGCAGCGCGCCGACGCCCCCGGCCCCGCCACCGATCCCGGCATCCGCCGGCCCGTCGCTGCATGAACCGGCGACGGCCCCCACCCCCGGGGTCGCACGCCTGTCGGCGAGCGACCAACCCCTGGCCGCTCCAGCCCCGGGCGCCCAGGCTGGCGCCGCCGTGCGACCGGCAACGTTTGCTCGTCAGGCGACGGCCTTGACCACGCCCGCCCCGCTCGCCGGGGGAGTGTCTGGCCAGACGCCCCACCGCCTTGGGCCGCCGAACCTTATCCAAACACGCTCGGCCGGCGACCAGGCCACGCCGGCGATACCGCCCATGGCCGTCTCCAACATCGACCCGGCCACCCAGCCTCCACCGCCGCTTGCCGCGGCGATCCCGCGCGTGGCCGATGCACCCAACCGGCCGACCATCCTGCCCGCCCACGCGGGTTTGCAGGCTCCTGCGGCGCAGGTTGGGGGCGTCGTGGCTGACGCGCCGGCAGGCCCGATCGCCGGTGATCCAGCCCCAGCAGCAGGAAATGCCGCGCCGGCCGCCCCGGCCGTGGCCGCCGTCGCCGGATCGTGGCCCGGCCATGCCCCGCCTGCCGCAGCCGAGGCGCACTATCCAGGGCAGGCAAGCGCTGCGCCAAACCCGCTCACGCTCGTCGAGCCCGGCAGCACTTCGGCCGCTGCCGGCGCCAGGCCGTCACCACCGGTGCCCTTGGCGGCGGCTGCCACCTGGGTTGCACCTGTGGCC
>JAYUCA010000137.1:0-4481 GCA_043740535.1 Rhodospirillales bacterium
CGCGGATGATGTCCATGCACAGTTCGACGCACTCATCGCAGATGAACACGGTGGGACCCGCGATAAGCTTGCGGACCTCGTGCTGCGACTTGCCGCAAAACGAGCAGTACAAGGTGTTCTTCGAGTCGGGAGACTTGCCCATGCACACTCCAGCCCCGCTCCTGCGGGGTATATCCTACTAAAATAGCCCCTGCGTCCCGCCCGGACAAGCGGGACGCCAATCCGGGGAACCGACCCGGTTATCGGCACGCCGGCGATAGGCACGCGCTATGCAAAAGATATGCCCGGCACGGCCCGGCACAAGCACCGGTCAGTGCAGCCCTGTCAGCGCGACCGGGCCGTCAGCTCTTGACCGGTTCAGTGCTGCCCGGGCGCTTGTCGACGACCTCGTCAACGATGCCGAAATCCCGTGCCTCCTCGGCGGACATGTACGTGTCCCGCTCGAGCTTCCGCTCGATCTCTTCGAGCGCCTGGCCGGTGTGCTTCACGTAGATCTCGTTCAACCGCTTGCGCAGCGTCAGGATTTCCCGCGCCTGGATTTCGATGTCGGTCGCCTGGCCCTGCGCGCCGCCGCTGGGCTGATGGATCATCACCCGGGCGTTCGGCAGCGCATACCGCTTGTCTTTGGCGCCGGCGGCCAGCAACAGGCTGCCCATGCTCGCGGCCTGGCCGATGCACACGGTGCTGACCGGGCTGCGGATGTATTGCATGGTGTCGTAGATCGCGAGCCCCGCGGACACGACACCGCCAGGGCTGTTGATGTAGAAGCTGATATCCTTGGCCGGGTTCTCGCTTTCGAGGAACAGCAGCTGCGCGCAGATCAGCGCCGACACCTGGTCATAGACCGCGCCGGTCAGGAAGATGATCCGTTCCTTCAGCAGGCGCGAGTAGATGTCGAACGCCCGCTCGCCGCGGGCCGTCTGTTCGACGACCATCGGGACCAGGCCGCTTGAGTAAAACTCGACGGGATCGCGATCCCTCATTGCATCCATCCTTCGTTGAGCCGCATCTTTAAGATGGGAGCGTTACCACCGTATTGCAGTGGCGGCACCCCCCGCCGATCAGCGGGGTTGTCAGGACGCGGTGGCCACAGAAGCATCGCCAGACGTCGATTCGACTGCTGCGGGCGGGGCGGCCTCAACGGCTTTCGGGTCAGCCGACAACTCGTCGATCGGGACGACCCGGTCCTCGATCTTCGCCAGCTCCAGGATGAAGTCGATCACCTTGTCCTCGTAGATCGGGCCGCGCAGGCCTTCGGCGGCCTGGGGGTTCTTGCGGAAGAACTCCATCACCGCGCCCTCCTGCCCCGGATAGCGGCCGGCCTCGGTGCGCATCGCGCGGGTCAGCTCGTCGGGCTGCACCTGGATGCCGTTGGTGCGGCCGATGTCGCTCAACAGCAGGCCGAGCCGCACGCGGCGCTCGGCGATGGCGCGGTATTCCGCCCGCAGGACCGCCTCGTCCTTGCCCTTGTCCTCGTCGTCCAGCTTGTCGGCCTTCATGTCGGCCTCGACGCGCTGCCAGATCTGGCCGAACTCGTGCTCCACCATGCTGGGGGGCACCGGGAAGTCGGCGACCTTGGTCAGCGCGTCCAGCAGGTCGCGCTTGATGCGCATGCGGGTGACCTGGTCGTATTCGCGCTGGATCTGCTGCACGACGGCCTGGCGCATGTCATCGACGCTCTCGAAGCCGACGGCGGCGGCCAGCGCGTCGTCCAGCTCGGCGGGCTTCGGCTGCTCCAGGGATTTGGCGACCAGGTCGAAGGTGGCGGGTTTTCCGGCCAGGTCCTTGGCGTGATACTCGTCGGGGAAGGTGACGTGGATGGTGCGCGATTCGCCGGGCTTCATGCCCTCCATGCCCTCGGAGAAGCCGGGGATGAAGCCGCTGCCGCCGAGCTTGACGGCCATGTCCGTGCCGGTGCCGCCTGGAAAGGCGACGTCATCGACCTTGCCGAGGAAATCGACCGTCAGCGTGTCGCCGACCTGGGCGCCGCGGTCTTCGGTGACGGGTTCGCGGCCTTCCTGGCGGGCGACAATCTCGGACAGCGCGCCTTCGACGGACTCGGTGGTGGGCTCGGCCTTGTAGCGCACCAGCTCGAGCGCTGCGAAGTCGGGCATCGCGATCTCGGGCAGCAGCTCGACATCGAGGTCGAACAGGAGATCCTGGTCGGTCGTCGCCGGCATCTGCTTGACTTCGATCTTGGGCTGGCCGGCGGGGCGCAGGCCACGCTCCTCCAGCAGGCGCTGGGTGGCGTCGTTGACGCTTTCCTCCAGGACCTCGGCCATGACGGCGGCGCCGTAGCGCTGCTTGACGATGGAGGCCGGGACCTTGCCGGGGCGGAAGCCGGGCAGGCGGACGCTTTTGCCGATCACGCCGAGCTTGGCGGCGCGCTTCAGCTCGATGTCCGCCTGGGGGACGGTGACGGCGAAGCTGCGCCGGAGGCCGTCGGAGAGCGTCTCGGTAACCTGCATTGGGGGTTGTTCCTGTTCCCTTTGGTGGTGCGGGCGGAGGGACTTGAACCCCCACGACTTGCGCCACCAGAACCTAAATCTGGCGTGTCTACCAATTTCACCACGCCCGCGAGCGTTTCGTGTCAGGCCGGGGCGTGTAGCGCATGGGGGGTGGGGGGGCAAGGTTCCCGGGTTCGCCGGTTTGTGGCGATCGGGCAGACAACGCATCGCTACCAGTCCGCAACGCGGTCGGCGCCCGGAGCCGCCCGATGTCATCCAGGGGTTCCGGGACCATGACCCTTTCCCATCGCTGCCATGGCGGGCCGCTTGGCGAAGCGATCCAGTGGCCGCACGCACCGCTCTCGGCCCCTTGCGTCGCCATGCCGCAAGGGCGGCCCGACGCGGGGATCACGACCGTCCTCGAACCTGAAACGATACCGCCCTGACGCGGATGAACGGGGTGACGCTGTTACGGAGGCGGCGATTGGCCGTCGAGGTTCGGTGGCCGGGAACGCAGACTGCGGAGACGGGGTTCGGCGCAGCGGTCAAGAAAAGGATTGCCGCTATTCGCGGGATCGGGGAGTTTCAGGGCAACGCGGCCTCAGACCGACCTGAACCGTCCGGAGAACGCTCATGAGTTTGTCCCAGAAGCTGGCCGCCCTCGCCGAGGCCGGCACCCCCATCCGTGTCGGCGTCATCGGCGCCGGCAAGTTCGGCTCGATGTTCCTGTCGCAGGGGGCGCGCACGCCGGGCATGCATGTGATGGGCATCGCGGACCTGGATGTGGCGCGGGCGCGGGCGGCGACGACGCGGGTGGGCTGGAGCATCGACCGGACGCAAGCCAAGTCGTTCGCGGAGGCGCGGCGGGATGGGACGACGTTCGTGACGGACGATGCGGAGGCGCTTATCGCCGCCGAGGGCATGGACGTCATCGTCGAGGCGACGGGAAGCCCGGCGGCCGGCATCCGCCACGCGTTGCTGTGCTGCAAGCACAAGCGGCATGTCGTGATGGTCAACGTGGAGGCCGATGCGCTGGCCGGGCCGCTGCTGGCGCGGCATGCGGCGGCGGCGGGGATCATCTACTCGTTCGCGTATGGCGACCAGCCGGCGCTGATCGCGGAGATCGTCGACTGGGCGCGGACTTCGGGGCTGGAGGTGATCTGCGCGGGGAAGGGCACGAAATACCTGCCGGCGTACCATGCCTCCACGCCGGCGACCGTGTGGGGCCATTACGGGTTCTCGGACGAGCAGGTGGCGGGTGGGGACTTCAACCCGCAGATGTTCAACTCGTTCCTGGATGGCACGAAGTCGGCGCTGGAGATGGCGGCGGTGGCGAACGCCTGCGGGCTGACGCCGCCGGCGGACGGGCTGGCGTTCCCGGCGTGCGGCGTCGACGACCTGCCGGAGCTGCTGCGGCCGCGGGAGGCGGGCGGGATCCTGGCGCGCAAGGGGACGGTCGAGGTCGTGTCGTCGGTGGAGCGCGACGGGCGGCCGGTGTTCCGCGACCTGCGCTGGGGCGTGTATGCGACGTTCGAGGCGCCGTCGGAGTATGTGCGGCAGTGCTTCTCGCAGTATGGGCTGAAGACCGACAGCTCGGGCCGGTTCAGCGCCATGTACAAGCCGTATCACCTGATCGGGCTGGAGCTGGGCTTCTCCATCGCCAGCATCATGCTGCGGGGCGAGGCGACCGGATCGACGCAGGGGTTCGCGGGCGACGTCGTGGCGACCGCCAAGCGCGATCTGAAGCCCGGCGAAAGGCTGGATGGCGAGGGCGGCTATATGGTGTACGGCAAGTTGATGCCGGCCGACGCGTCGTTGGCGGCAGGCGGGTTGCCGATCGGGCTGGCGCACAACCTGGTGTTGAACCGGGCGGTGGCGGCCGGGCAGCCGGTGCGGTGGGAGGACGTGGCGTTCGACGCGACGAACGAGGCCATCCGGTTCCGCCGCGAGATGGAGGCGGCGTTCCGGACCGGCGGGGCGGAGGTCTACCGTCGGGCTTCTTGAGCAATTCGCCCTGGCGGCCGCCGTAGGGCG
>JAYUCA010000138.1:0-2311 GCA_043740535.1 Rhodospirillales bacterium
CCGGGGACGTCGTGCTCGAGCTCAACACCCTGGGCGACGCGCCCAGCCGTGCAGCCTACCGGACGGCGCTGGTGGACTATTTCACCGGCCACCGTTCCAGTCTTTCCGCCGACAGCCTCGAACGGCTGGAGCGCAATCCCCTTCGCATCCTCGACAGCAAGGATGCCGGCGACAAGGCGCTGGTGGCCGATGCGCCGACCATCGCGGGATCGTTGACGGCGGAGGCCCGGGCTTTCTATGACGGGCTCCGGCGGTTGCTCGATGTGATGAACGTCCAGTTCGTCGAAAACCCCCGCATCGTCCGCGGCCTGGATTACTACAACCATACGGCGTTCGAGTTCGTGACGACGAAGCTGGGCGCCCAGGGCACCGTCATGGGGGGCGGCCGGTATGACGGTCTTGTCCAGCAGATGGGCGGCCCGAGCATCCCCGCGGTCGGCTGGGCAGCCGGGGTGGACCGGCTGGCGATGCTGCTGGACCGCGCACCGCAGCCAGAACAGCCTATCGCGATCATTCCGTTGGCACCGGAACAGGAGGCCGCGGCAATCGACCTGCTGCAGTATTGCCGTCTTGTCGGCATCCGGGCCGAAATGGCCTATCGCGGCAACCTCAAGCGCCGGTTGGAGCGGGCGAACCGCATCGGCGCCAAGGCTGCCGTGCTTCTCGGCGCGTCGGAGATCGAGCGCCGGACGGCCCAGGTGAAGAACCTCGAAACCGGCGAACAGATCGAGATGCCGCTGCACGACGTCTCGTTCCATTTCAAGCCCGGCCATTCCGACCCGCGCCGCTTCGCCGGTGATTTCTCAAGCGTCGAACCGGCCGGACGGTTCATCGGCGGCGATACGTCGGACGAATGAGCGCCTCCCTCGATTACAAGCTCGACCGCATCGTCGGCCGTGCGGCGGAGCTGCGGAACATCCTCAGCGAGGGCGCCGGGGACGGCTTCGCCAGGCTCAGCAAAGAGCTGTCGGACCTGCAGCCCATCGTCGAGCGCATCGGCGACCTGCGCGAGGCCGAGCGGGCGGCGACGGACGCGCAGACCATGCTGGCCGACCCTGAGATGAAGGACCTCGCCGAGGCGGAGCTGCAGGAGCTGAAGGAGCGTCTGCCGGCGCTGCAGATGGAGATCCGCCTGTCTTTGCTGCCCAAGGACGAGGCCGACGCCCGCAGCGCCATCCTGGAGGTGCGCCCGGCCGCCGGCGGCGACGAGGCCGGGCTGTTCGCCGCCGAGCTGTTCGGCGCCTATCAGAAATACGCGGCGCTGAAGGGCTGGCGCACCGAGGTGCTGGAATACGACGCCACCGAGCTGGGCGGCATCAAGCAGGCGGTCGCCGAGATCAACGGGCGCAACGTGTTCGCGCGGCTGAAATACGAATCGGGCGTGCACCGCGTGCAGCGGGTGCCGTCCACGGAAAGCCAGGGCCGCATCCACACCTCGACCGTGACGGTCGCCGTGCTGCCGGAGGCCGAGGAGGTCGATGTCGAGATCAACGAGGGCGACCTGCGCATCGACGTCTACCGCGCGTCCGGCGCCGGCGGCCAGCACGTCAACAAGACGGAATCGGCCGTGCGCATCACGCACATCCCGACCGGCGTGGTGGTGGCGATGCAGGAGGAGCGCAGCCAGCACAAGAACCGCGCCAAGGCGATGAAGATCCTGCGGTCCCGCCTGTACGACGCGCAGCGCAGCAGCGTCGACGCGACCCGGGCTGCGGACCGCAAAAGCCAGGTCGGCACCGGCGACCGCAGCGAGCGCATCCGCACATACAACTTCCCGCAGGGCCGCGTCAGCGACCACCGCATCGGGCTGACGGTGCATACGATCGAGCGGGTGATGCAGGGCGAGCTGGACGAGATCGTCGATCGCCTGACCGCCGAGGACCAGGCGGCCCGGCTGGCGGCGCAGGAGTGACCTGCCGCCTGCCGTGCTGATCCGGGACGCCCTGCGGCACGGCGCCGCCGTCCTGGCCGCCGCCGGAGTCGACAACCCCACGCTCGATGCCCGCCTGCTGCTGGCCCACGCGATGGGCATCGACCAGGCGGCACTCCTGCTGGACCGCGACGCCGCCGCCCCGGCCGGCGCCTACCTGGCGCTGCTGGACCGCCGCGTGGGGCGCGAGCCGGTGGCGCTGATCCTGGGACGGCAGGAGTTCTGGAGCCTCGATTTCGCCGTCTCCCCGTCGACGCTGATCCCCCGCCCGGACAGCGAAACCCTGATCGAGGCCGCCATCGCGGCGCGGCCGGACCGGGGCGCCGTGCGCCAGGTGCTCGATCTGGGCACCGGGACGGGGTGTCTGCTACTGGCGACCCT
>JAYUCA010000139.1:0-5363 GCA_043740535.1 Rhodospirillales bacterium
CACCTCCGCCTCCCGCTCGATCGTGCTGCTGTTCTCGGGCGCGTTCTTCACCGCCGCCGGCGCCCATTTCTTCATCCCGAACGAGCGGCTGCGCGCCTCGCAATGGGCCGGGCTCGTGCTGGCCTTCATCGGCGTGGCCGCGACCGTCGGCCGGCAGGAAGCGGGCGCGTCGCTGCTGGGCGACCTGCTGGTGGTGGGCGCTGCGGCCTGCTGGGGCATGACCTCGGTCCTCGTAAAGGCGAACCCTGCGCTCAGCCGCCTCAACCCCGAGAAGGTCCTCGCCTATCAGATCTTCGGCGCGTTCCCGTTCATGGTCGCCGCCTGCTGGGCCGTGGGCGAGCTGCATGTTCCCGATGCGTCGCGCCTCGCCTGGGCGTCGCTGCTCTATCAGGGCGCGGTGATCGCCTTCGCCAGCTATTTGACCTTCTTCTGGCTGATCGCCCGCTACCCGGCCGGACGCGTCGCCGCATTCAGCTTCCTGTCGCCGCTGATCGGCGTCGTCGCCGGCTGGCTGCTGCTCGGCGATCCGCTGACCCCTACGCTGCTGATCGGCCTCGTCTGCGTCTGCATCGGCCTGCGCCTGGTCAACAGGTAGCTATTTCGGCGCCGCCGGCGCCGGGCCCGTCTCCTTGCCCGGTCCCGACAGCGACGGCGTGAGCGGCTGCGCGCCGCCGCTCGCCGCGCCACCTGGCGCACCGGAGAACGGGGCCGCGTTGGCCGACGTGCCCGCCGTCCCCAGCCGGTCCGAAGGCGCAGCGGCCGCGGGGCCGACGTTGGGCACCGGGGCAGGGCGCAACGGCTCCGGCTGCGCGAGGGCGGCGCCGGACGAGGCGATCAGGATCAGCACGGTCATGATGTTTCGCATCCGGCCTCAACGCCGCCCCGCCGCCTCGGGTTGCACCCTGCCAGCCCCATGCCTACCGTTGCCCATCCTGCCGGAGCCCGCCATGCGACCGCCCCCCCTCTATGCCGCCCTGGTCCTCGCCGCGACGCTGCTGGCCGCGGCGCCGCTGCGGGCGAAAACCCTGACCTGGACCTTCAGCTCGGACATCCTGACGCTCGACCCCCACACCTCCAGGGTCAGCTTCACCAACGCCTTCCTCGCCAACATCTACGAAACCCTGGTCCGCATGGACGACAAGCTCGCCATCGAGCCAGCCCTGGCCACCAGCTGGGAACGTACGTCCCCCACGGTCTGGCGCTTCCATCTTCGCCCCGGCGTGCGCTTCCACAACGGCGATCCCTTCACCGCTGCCGACGTGCTGTTCACCTGGGCGCGTCTCAACACCCCCGGCGCCAACCGCGGACCCCTGTCGGCCATCGTCGCCATGCGCGCGCCGGACCCTTTGACCGTCGAGATCGAGACCGCCAGGCCCTTCCCGGTCCTGCTCAACGCGCTGCTCGGCATGGGCATCATGGATCGCACCTGGTCGGAGGCCAACGGCGCCGCCGCCTCCAGCGATCTCGCGTCCAGCACCGAGAACTTCGCGACCCGCAACGCCAACGGCACTGGCCCCTTCCGCATCGTCTCGCGCCAGCCGGACGGCCCCACGGTGCTGGAACCCAACGCCGCCTGGTGGGACGAGAAGCGGCACAACCTGGACCAGGTCACCTTCATACCCATCCGGAACGCCGCCACAAGGACCGCAAGCCTGATCAGCGGCGGGACCGACGCCACCGTCGACCTGCCGCTGCAGGACGTCGATCGCATCGCCCGGGACCCGAACCTGCAGGTGGTCCAGGGTCCGGAGCTGCGCACCATCTACATCGGCTTCGACCATTTCCGCGACGAGCTGCTCTATAGCGACGTCAAGGGCCGCAACCCGCTGAAGGACCACCGCGTGCGTGAGGCGCTGTATCGCGCGATCGACATCGCGGCGATCCGCCAATCCGTGATGCGCGGCCAGGCCTGGCCCGCCGGGTTCATGGCGTCGCCCCAGTTGACCGGCGCGCCGCAGGACCTGAACGACCGCCTGGCCTTCGACCCGGAGGCGTCGAAGCGGCTGCTGGCCGAGGCCGGCTACCCCGGCGGCTTCGGCCTGGGCCTGACCTGCCCCAACGACCGCTATGTCAACGACGAGCGCATCTGCCAGGCCATCGCCGCGATGTGGGCCAAGGTCGGCATCCGGGTCGCCTTGCAAAGCGAGAATACCGCCACCTGGTCCCGCCGCACCGCCAACCTCGATGTGTCCGCCTTCATGCTGGGCCACGCCGCACTTCCGTTGGCCGACGTCTACTCCACGCTGGCCGACGTGCTGCACTCCCGCACCGACACCGCCGGCGGCTTGAATTCCGGCCGCTACAGCAATCCCGCGGTCGATACGCTGGTCGAGCGCGTGGCCGCGGAGGCCGACGAGGCCGCCCGCAAGGCCGCGATCCGCCAGGCCTTCCTGCTGGAGAAGCAGGACATCGGCAACATCCCGCTGCACCAGCAGCCGCTGACCTGGGCGTCCCGCAAGGGCATCGACATGCGCCAGGCGCCGGACAACTCCTTCCGGCTTCATCTGGTGAGGATCGACTGAATGGACCTCCTGATCACCGGCGGGACCGTCATCACCATGGACCCGGCCCGCCGCGTCATCGAGCACGGCGCCGTCGCCATCGAGGGCGGCCGCATCATGGCCGTGGGCCTGGCCGCCGACCTGCCGCAGACGGCTGCGACCGTCATCGACGCCACCGGCCACGCTGTCCTGCCGGGCCTGATCGACGGCCACGCGCATGCCGGGCACGGACTGGTGAAGACGATGGGCGGCGGCGACAGCGCCGCCTGGGGCGAGGCCTGCCGCATCATCTACACGACGGCCTCTCCGCCGTCGTTCTGGAAGGCCGAGGCGCGCCTGGCCGCCCTCGAACGGCTGATGTTCGGCGTCACCACCGGCCTGTCGCTGCTGGGCGGCGGCGACAGCGTGATGCGGACCGACACGCCCGCGCACGGCGACGCGCATTGCGAGGGCGTGGCCGAGATCGGCATCCGCGACATCATGGCGGTCGGCCCGACCCGGCCGCCGCACCCGCTCGCCTACGCCGACTGGCACGGCGCTGCCCGCACCGAGCACGACGTCAGCTTCGAACAGCAGTTCGATACGATCGCCGCGCTGATCGGCCGCTGGCATGGCGCGCATGACGGCCGCCTCGCCGTCGCCACGCTGATGCCGGTGTTCCATGCCGGCCGACAGGACGCGGCCGACATCCCGCTGATCGAGCGCCAGGGCCGCGCCATCCTGGAACTCGGCCGCCGCCACGGCACGCTGTTCCACCAGGACGGCCACGGCAGCGGCAGCCTGGACATCGCGCACCGGGTCTTCGGGCTGCTGGGCCCCGACGCGCTGATGTCGCACTGCACGGACCTGACCGAGGCCGACATCGATGCCTTGGCCACGACGGGGACACGCGTCGTCCACAACCCGTCGGCGATCGCGTCGGTGCGCGGCTATTGCCCGGCGCCCACGCTGCTGGACCGCGGCGTGCTGGTGATGCTCGGCAGCGACGGCACGGCGCCCGACCGGAGCACGGACATGTTCCGGCACATGTTCCAGTGCATGCGCCTGCACCAGCGCCATCACCGGGACGAGCGGCTGATGCCGCCCGGCAAGCTGCTGGAGATGGTCACGATCGACGCCGCCCGCGCGCTGCACATGGACGACCGCATCGGCAGCCTGGAACCCGGCAAGCAGGCCGACGTCATCACGATCGACCTGCGGAAGCCGCATCTGGCGCCTGCCAACATGCCGGTCTGGCGTGTCGTCTGCTTCGCCAACGGCCAGGACGTCGATACCGTGGTGGTGGGCGGCAAGGTCCTGATGCGCGGCCGCCGGGCGCCCCATGTCGACGTCGCCGACGTGCTGGCCGCCGCCGAGGCCGAGACCCGGCAGATGCTGGACCGCACCGGCCTGCACGGCATGCTGGCGGAGCCGTCGACGATATGGGGCCGGGCCCGCCACTGATCATGCCGCTGTGGATCCCGATCACGCTGACGGCGGCGCTGTTCCAGACCTGGCGCACCGCCCTGCAGCAGCGCCTGCGCGGCCGCCTGTCCGTCAGCACGGCAGGCCTCGTCCGCTATCTGTATGCCGTTCCCGTCGGCGCGCTGATGCTGTTCACCTGGTGCGCGGTGACCGGCGCCCGGCCGCCGATGCCGAACACCGGCTTCCTGTTGGGCTGCCTCGTCGGCGGCTTCGGCCAGGTGATCGGCACCTCGCTGCTGATCATGTCATTTGGGCACCGCAACTTCGCCGTCGGCACCGCCTACAGCAAGACCGACGCGATGCAGGCCGCCATCGTCGCGTCGCTGTTCTTCAACGAAAAGCTGGCGCCGCTGGCCTGGGTGGGCATCGCCGTCGGCGTCGCCGGCGTGCTGGTGCTGTCATTGGCCGGCCGCGGCCTGCGCCCGTCCGATCTGTTGCGCGCCACCGTCCAGCCCGCGGCCCTGTGCGGCGTCGGCGCCGGCGCCGGCCTGGCCGTGGCGGCGCTGGGCATCCGCTACGCCGTGGTCTCGCTCGACAACCCCGACAAGATCCTGTCCGCGCTGTTCGCGCTGGTGCTGACCAACACGATGCAGACGGTGATGCAGGGCGGCTACATGCTATGGCGCGAACCCGCCGGCCTGGTCGCGGCCTTCACCCATTGGCGCAGCGCAGCCTGGGTCGGCGTGCTGTCGGCCGGCGGCTCCGCCTGCTGGTTCGCCGCCTTCGCGCTGGCGCCGGTTGCCCTGGTGCGAACGCTCGGCCAGGTCGAGATGATCGTCACGCTGCTGTTCAGCCGGTTCTATCTGCACGAGACGCTGAAGCGGTCAGACGTGTCGGGCTTCGCGCTGATCATCGCGGGGGTGGTTTTGGTGCTGCTGTTCCACTGAATGGCGTAGGGCGGAAAAGCGAAGCGTCATCCGCCACTTGGCGGGGTGCACGATTGTAGAGGCGGATGGCGCTTCGCTTATCCGCCCTACGGGTGATCCGCAAGCATCCCTGCGATCATGTCCGGATCGACGTCCTCGATCCGCCCCGGCGTCCAACGCGGGGTGCGGTCCTTGTCGATCACCATCGCCCGCACGCCTTCAAGAAAGTCCGGGTGCCGGACTGCCTGCCCGGTCATCGCCAGCTCTGCCGCCTGGCATTGCTCCAGCGTCGACAACGCCCCCTGACGCAGCAGCTCATTCGACCATAGCACCGCGCTGGGCGAAACGCCGCGCAGGGTCTTCAGCGTCTCCTGCGCCCAATCCGTCCCCTGTCCTTCCAATGCGGCAAGCATCTCCGTGACGCTCCCGGCCCCGAACACATCGACGTCCAGCCCGCGCAGGGCGCCCGGCGGCGGCGGTTCGGCAAAGTCGCTGATCGCGCCCACCCCATCGACCGCGATCGCGTCGGCCA
>JAYUCA010000140.1:0-1548 GCA_043740535.1 Rhodospirillales bacterium
CCCGAAGTCAGCGGTCTGGCAAGACGGACGCCGAGTCCGCGGCCTGCTGGGCCGCCCGCAGCTGACCGGTCAGCCAGGGGTTGACCTCGGCGTCGAACACCAGGTGCACGCGGTCGGTGGCGACGCGGTTGGCGACGCGGTGGGGGTCGGTCAGGCGCAGGTACCAGACGCTGCCGGCCGGCATGTCGATGCGCCGGCGGCTGAGCTGGAAGTCGACGTCCGGGTTGGTCAGCACCGGGATGTGCAGGCGCAGGCGGCCGTCCTCGGCCGACAGGTAGGGGTCGTCGTGCTCCTTGATCACCGATCCGGGGGTCAGGCGCATCAGGCGGGCGCCGCGGATCTCGCAGGCGAAGGTGGCCAGCACCTGGCGGAAGTAGGGGCAGGCGTCCAGCAGCGGAGTGTCGACGAAGCGCTTGGCGCCCGGGTGCGGACCGATCATGCGGATCGGATGGGTCTCGCCCTCGGCGCTGCGCAGGGGGATGGCGGACCAGTCGCCGTCGTAGTTGTCGTGCACGAAATGCCGGGTCCAGGGCGTCGCCGACAGCGCCGCCAGATCGCGGGCCAGCAAGGCGGGATCGAAGCTCAGCGGCAGGCGCAGGCGGTCGGGGAACATCGTTCAGGGTTAGCATTCCGGGGCGGGGGCGGGAACCGTCTGGACGTCGCAAAACGTGACGGGCGTCATCTTTCGCCGTTATTTTCCCGTTATTAAACGGGCATCCGGCGTGTTGGGGGCGGTGAAGGGCGCTTTTGCCGGAGGGGCAGGTCGGTGGCACGGAACAAATATAGAACATACGCCGCGATTTGCAAGTACCCCTCCCCTCCCTTGTCATCCCGGACAAGCGGCGCAGCCGCGCCGATCCGGGACCGCGGCATGCGCCGGCGCCGACCACGGCAACGAGGCATCGGCGTTTGCGGCGGTCCCGGATAGGCGCTGCGCGCCTTCCGGGATGACAATGGAGGTGAGAGCCTAGAGGGCCTTCCTGACGAACAGGCTGCCATCGCCGTCGTCGCGGGCGTGCTGGGTGAAGCCGGCGGACAGGTAGAGGGCCAGGGGGCCGTGGTGGTTGGCGGCGGGGGTCTTGGCGTGTTCGCGGGGGTTGGCCTGGACGTGGGTCATGCCCTGGATCTTCAGGCCATCGCACGCGGCGTCCAGCAGCGCGCGGGCGACGCCGATGCCGCGCCAGTCCGGGGCGACCACGAAGCAGAGGATGTGGCCGATCTTGTCGCCGGTGAGCTCTGGTCCGCCGAGGTTGCCTACCGGATAGAGGCGGCTGGGGCCGGCGTTGACCCAGCCGACCACCCGCCCCTCCGCCCGCGCCAGATAGCCCTGCATGCCGCGCCGGGCGATGCGCACGGCCGTGCCGGCGCGGTTGGTCTTGGCGTCCTGGTCGTCCCACGGCTCGGTCCCGTGGTCGATGAACGGGAAGCGGCAGTAGCACCCGGCCCACCGCGGGTTGTCGGCGAACGCGTCGCCGTCGAAGAAGCGGAAGAAGGCGGCGGCGCTGCCGGGGGAGAGGGCGTCGGTGGTGATGTCGGCCATGCCGCGAG
>JAYUCA010000141.1:0-19849 GCA_043740535.1 Rhodospirillales bacterium
CGACAACCTTGAAGTCGATCTCGGCCGACATCCCGAGGGACCTGAACTGGCTGCTGCGCGTCGACGGGCACGCGGACCGGCAGCCCACCGGCGGCGGCGCCTTCCTGAGCAACTGGGAATTGTCGTCGCAGCGGGCGATCAACGTGGTGAAGCTGCTGGTGGCCGAGGGCGTGCCGGCCAACCGGCTGGCGGCGACCGGCTTCGGCGAGTTCCAGCCGCTGGACCAGGGCGACGGCGCGCAGTCCTTCGCCCGCAACCGCCGGATCGAGATCCGGCTGACGGATCGATGACGATGTTCCGCATCCTGTTCGGGATCGACTGCCTGATCGCCGCCATGCTCGCCGCCCTGTTCATCGCCTCGTGGGCCGAGGGCGGCGTATCGGCGTTCGAGGCGGCGCTGTGGCTGGTCGTGCTGGGCGGCATCGCCGCCATCATGGGCCTGAGCGTGCGGCTGCATGCGCGCGGCAACATGGTGGCGGCGAAGATCCTGCTGATGATCCTGGCCGGTCCGGGCCTGGGCGGCGGGATGTTCGTGCTGACGATGCTGACGCTGCAGCCGAGCTGGCGCTGACATCAGACTCGTCATCGCGAGCTTTTGCGAAGCGATCCAGGGGCCACAAATCCACCGCCCGGCCAGACTGGATTGCTTCGCAAGAGCTCGCAATGACGAGAGAAGTAGAGCCGGGCAGGGCTTTATGCCAACGGCGCGGTGCTCTGACGTATCGCGTTGGACCAGCCATGGACAGGAACAAGCTTCGCGATGCGCGATCGTTGGTCAAAAAGCGATGGGTTAGAGCGGTATCGTTTCAGGTTTCTTGGACCTGAAACGAGGTTCCGCGTTCTTAATCAACAGCACCCATCCTACGGGTTCGGGTCAGCGCAGCGTGCCGCCGGTATTATGCCGCTGGAACTGATATCGGCACGGCGCTAACGCGCAGCCCCCTCCATCCGCACATCCTGCGCCCGCGTCAGCTCGTCCACGCGCGCGTCGTGCGCCAGCCCGGCGCGCATCGCCCAGACGTTCTTCTGGAGGTGGATCGGGATGATCCCCACGTCATTGATCACCGTCCGCGTCGCCTCCTGCAGCAGCGCCTCGCGCTTGGCGTCGTCCAGCACCTGCATCGCCGCAGCGAGTTGCCGGTCGAACACCGGGTTCGAATAGCGCGCCCGGTTCACCGAGCCCAGGCCCAGCTTCGCGTCATGGCTCGCCACCGTGGAGCGCAGCCCGACGCTCGGCTCGCCGGTCGGCGTGCCCCATGACACAAGGAACACTGAGAACTCCTGCCGCGAGGCGCGGGTGATGAAGCTGCTGTAGGGGCCCGTCTCCACCGCCGTCTTGACCCCCACGCGGCTCCACATCTGCGCCACGGCCTGCACGATCTTGTGGTCGTTGGGATAGCGGTCGTTCGGCCCATGCAGCGTGATCTTGAAGCCCTGCGGATACCCGGCCTCGGCCAGCAGGCGCCGCGCCTCCTCGGGGTTGGCCTTGGGCGGCACGAGGTCCGGCACATAGCCGAAGGTGCCCTTCGCCATGTATTGCAGCGTGGGCGTGGCGACGCCCTCCATCACCCGCGCCGCCTCCGCCGCCCGGTCGATCGCCAACGACAGCGCGCGGCGCACCCGCACATCCATCAGCGGGTTCTTGTCCAGCGGCTTGCCGTCATTGTCCGTGATGAACGGCGACGGCCCGGTGCGGCCCTGGTCCATCGCGATGTAGATCACCCGCAGGCTGTCCGCCTCGGACAGGTGCACCTTGGTTTCCTTGCGCATCCGCGCCACGTCCGCCGTCGGCACCTGGTCGATGAAATCGACGTCGCCCGACAGCAGCGCCGCCGAGCGCGAGGCCTCGTTCGTCAGTTGCCGGTAGCTGACATGCTCCCATGGCTGCTTCGGCCCCCACCAGGCGTCGTTGCGGTCCAGTTCGATCCGGTCGCCGATCCGCACGGACCGCACCTTGAACGGCCCGGCCCCGATCGCCGCCCGCCCTGAGTTGAAGTCATCCGTCGTGGCGCCCGTCTGCGTCGCCCGGCTGAGGATCCACACCTGGGACAGGTTCGCCGGCAGCAGCGGATCCGGCCCCTTGGTGTGCAGCCGCAGCGTCAACGGATCGACGATCTCGGTCCGGGCGATCGAGTAGATGAAGGTGGAATACGACCCGGGGCTGTTCACCACTGTCGGGATCCGCTCGAACGTGAAGGCGACGTCGTCGGCGGTGAAGGGCTTGCCGTTGTGGAACGTGACGCCGGGGCGCAGCTTGAACTCCCATACGTCTTCGGCGATGGGCGTCCAGCTCAGCGCCAGGCCCGGGATCAGGCGGGACTGGCCGTCGGTATCGACCAGCGCGCCGTAGACCATGGAGGCGAAGGCGTTGTTGGGCGAGATGTTGTGGTATTCCGGATCGATCGAGGTGACCTGCGCGCCCACGCCGATGCGCAGCGTCTGCGCGTCCACCTGGCCAACAAGCAGCCCGAAGGCGGCGGCCACGCAGGCTATGCGCACGATTTTGGCCGTCCTGCTGTGCATCGTCGCCCCCTTCGGTCCCGGCTGGCGCGTTGCAGCCGCCGGGTTGTCCTTGTTATGAGTTGATCCTGGCCGACGGCGGACCCCACGACAAGAAGCGGAGGAACGGACGATGCAGATCACACCGAACGATCAGACCCTGGGCGCCACGATCGAGGGCATCGACCTGGCCCAGCCGCTGGGCCGCGCCGATTTCGGCGGCATCCTGCGGGCGCTCGGCGAACACGGCGTGCTGCGTTTCCCGCGGCAGGTGCTGGACGCGCATGAGCTGAAGGCCTTCTCGGCCCATTTCGGCGGCCTGCAATCCTCCTTGACCGGCACCTACTGCGAGCCCGGCATGCCCGACGTGATGATCCTGTCGAACATCGTGGAAGACGGGCAGCCGCTGGGCCTGGCCGACGCCGGGCAGGACTGGCACACCGACATGTCGTACAACGACCTGATCGGCTTCAGCAACGTGCTGTACGGCATCAAGATCCCCCGCCGCGGCGGCCGGGTGCTGGGCAACACCGTCTTCGCCAACATGCGCGCCGCCTACCTGGGGCTGCCGGATGCGCTGAAGACCAGGCTCGATGGCATGACCGCCACGCACGACTTCAACAAGTTCTGGGAGGAGATGCGCCAGCGCCCCGGCAGCAGCCGCCCCGCGCTGACGCCGGAGCAGCGGGCCAAGCGCCCCCCCGCGGTCCACCCCGTGATCATGACCCACCCGATCACCGGCCAGAAGATCCTGTACTGCAACCCCGGCTACGTGATCCGCATCAACGAGATGGACGCGGCGGAAAGCGACGCGGTGCTGGAACAGCTCTTTGCCCACCAGCTGCAGGAGAAATACCAGTACGCCCACGTCTGGACCGAGGGCGACGTGCTGATGTGGGACCACATCGGCACGCTGCACAACGCCATCCCGGATTACGGCCCCGACGAGCACCGCCTGATCAAGCGCTGCCAGGTGATGGCCGACCGCGTGTTCGACCCGGCGTTCGTGCGCGAGGGGCTGCTGCTGGCCGCGGAGTAGCCGGGGCCATGCGCTGGATCCACTACACGCTGGGCGGCCGCACCCGCTACGGCATCCTGGACGGCGACCGCATCGCCGAAATCCGCGGCGGCCTGTTTGACGGACCACCCGACCGCACCGGCCAGGTGCACGCTTTGGCCGACGTGAAGATCGAGCTGCCGCTGCTGCCGCGCACCTTCTACGCCGCCGGGCTGAACTACACGGAACATGTGATCGAGGGCGCCAGGAAGCGCGGCGAGACGCCGAACATCCCGCAAAAGCCCGACATGGGCTATCGCGCCGTCAACGCGCTGATCGCCCATGACGAGACCGTCGTCATCCCCGCGGACGCGACGAAAGTCCAGTACGAAGGGGAAATCGCGGTCGTCATCGGCAAGCGGGCCAAGCACCTGAGCGAGGCCGACGCGCTGTCCTGCGTGTTCGGCTACACCATCGGCAACGACGTCAGCGAGCGGAACTGGCAGAAATCCGACCGCACCTTCTGGCGCAGCAAGAACACCGACACCTTCAAGCCGATGGGCCCCTGGATCGAGACCGACGTCGACCTGGACGCCATGGAGACGGTGGTGCGCCTGAACGGCGCCGAGACGCTGCGCTTCCACACCAACCACATGCTGTTCGGCATCGCGCGTTTCATCTCCACCATGACGCAGTACCTCACGCTCCACCCCGGCGACGTGATCTGGATGGGCACGGACGGCACATCGCCCGACCTGCATCACGGCGACGTCGTCGAGATCGACCTGACGGGCATCGGCACGCTTCGAAATAAATTCGTCCTGGAAGGCAAAGCCTGATGCACCCCTCGTACGCCACGCACCGCGCGCAGATCGAGGCGCTGCTGACCGCCTGGGGCATGCAGGCGGGCTTTGCCGAACGCACGGCCGAGGTGATGTCATGGGCCGACCTGCACGGCGTCGACAGCCACGGCATCTCGATGGTCCCGGCCTATTACGACCGCCACAGGACCGGGCGGCTGAACATGCGGGCGCAGCCCTTCATCGAGAAGGAGACGCCGGTTTCGGTACTGCTGAACGCCGATGGCGGGCTGGGGCATGAGCCGGGGCGCCAGGCGATGGAGATCGCCATCGCCAAGGCCCGGGCGATCGGCGTCGGCATCGTCAGCGTGCGGAACTCCTCGCATTTCGGCGCGTGCGGCTTCTACACGCGCATGGCCGCCGATGCCGGCATGATCGGCATGGCCGCGACCTCGGCCGCCACCATCCAGGTGGCGCCCACCGGCGGCGCCCAGGCGCGGCTGGGCACGGACCCGTGGTCGTTCGCGGCGCCCAGCGCGGATGGGGAGCCGTTCCTGCTGGACATGGCGACGACGACGGTCGCGGCCGGGCGCATCCGCAACAAGGCGAACGAGAACCTGCCGGCGCCGCCGGGCTGGCTGCTGACCAAGGAAGGCCAGCCCAGCACGGACCCGCTGGAGGCGGCCCAGAAGGGCGGCTATCTGACGTCGCTGGGCGGCTCGGCAGAGGGCAGCAGCTACAAGGGCTATGGCCTGGCGACGATGGTGAACATCCTGGGATCATGCCTGTCGGGCTCGATGCTGATCACCGACCCGATGCAGGGCAAGGTCCCGCAGGCCGACATCGGCCACTTCTTCCTGGCGATGAGCCCCACGCTGTTCCGCACGCAGGAGGCGTTCGAGACCGACGTGGCCGCCCTGTGCGGCGCGCTGCGCACGACGACGCCGATGGACCCGGCCCATCCCGTGATGGTCGCCGGCGACCCGGAGCGCCGCACCGCCGCCCGCCGCATGACCGAGGGCGTGCCCGTCGGCCCCGGCCTGCTGGCGAAGGTCCGCGAGATCGCCGAGGAATGCCAGGTGAAGTGGCTGCTGGGCGACGGGAAGGCCGCTTGACCCCCGATCGCGTGCTGCCGGGGCAGGAGAGCGTCTGGGATTATCCCCGCCCGGCCGTGGCGCAGCCCTGCGCCCGCCACGTGACCATCCAGCACGCCGGCCAGATCATCGCGGACACGACGGCCAGCATCCGCACGCTGGAGACCAGCCACCCGCCCAGCTATTACCTGCCGCCCGGCGCCATCCTGCCCGGCGTGCTGCGCGCCACGCAGCGGACCTCGTTCTGCGAATGGAAGGGCCACGCCGTCTATTTCGACGTGGCCGCCGGAAACCAGGTGTTCCGCAATGCCGCATGGAGCTACCCGGACCCGAGCGCCGGGTTCCTGGCCCTGCGCGACCACGTGGCGTTCTACGCCGCCCCCTTCGACGCCTGCTTCGTGGACGGCGAGCGGGTGACGCCGCAGGATGGCGGCTTCTATGGCGGCTGGATCACGTCGCACGTCGCCGGGCCCTTCAAGGGCGGCCCCGGCAGCACGTTCTGGTAGGGGAGACGCTCCATGGTGTTCAAATCCGCTGACGTGACGATCGACCGCATCGTCGAGATGCAGGCGCCGCTGTTCGACCCGCTGACCTTCTTCCCCAGCCTGACGCCGGAACTGCTGGCCGCGAACCGGGAGTGGCTGGACGGCACGGCCATCGACCCGGAGACGGGCAAGGTCATCCTGTGCATCCAGTCCTACGTCGTGCGCACGCCGCACCACACGATCCTGGTCGATTCCTGCGTCGGCAACGACAAGGCGCGGCCGAACCATCCGTTCTGGAACCAGCTGCGCGGCATGCAGTACATGGACGGGCTGGCGGCGCTGGGTCTGACCGTCGATGACATCGACTTCGTGCTGTGCACCCATCTGCACGTCGATCACGTCGGCTGGAACACGCAGTTGATCGACGGCCGCTGGGCGCCGACCTTCCCGAAGGCGCGTTACGTCTTCGCCAAGGCCGAGCTGGACTACTGGACCGCGCAGCCCGTGACGCCGCCCTGGATCGTCGACAGCGTGCTGCCCATCGTCGCCGCCGGGCGGGAGGAGCTGGTGGGCGCCGGCCACGTGCTGAACGAGTTCGTCCGGCTGGAACCGACGCCCGGCCACACGCCGCACCACTTCGCGGTGCAGGTGGGCCGCGGCCAGACCGACGCGGTGCTGACCGGCGACCTGATCCATTCGCCGCTGCAGCTGCGCCACCCCGAGCTGTCGATGCGCGCCGACACGGACCCGGCGCAGGCTGCGGTGACACGGCGCAAATTCCTCGAATGCTATTGCGACACGAGGACGCTGGTCTGCACCGCCCACTTCCCCCTGCCCTCGACCGGCCACCTGACCCGGCACGGCGCCGGCTTCGACTTCAAGGCCACCTAGGACGCGCAGCATGAGCATCATCAACCACCAGATCCTGCTGGCCCGCCGCCCCGACGGCGCTGCGAGCACCGCAGACTTCAAGCTGATCGAGACGCAGGTTTCCGCATTGGCCGATGGCGAGGTGCTGGTCCGCAACCATTTCCTGTCGCTCGACCCCTACATGCGCGGACGCATGAACGATTCGAAGTCCTACGCCGCGCCGCAGCCGCTGGGGGCCGTGATGGGCGGCGGCACGGTGGGCGTGGTGGCCGAATCCCGCAACCCGGCCTGGCAGGCGGGCGACACGGTCGCGGGCATGCTCGGCTGGCAGGAGTACGCGGTGTCTGACGGCGCCGGCCTGAAGAAGATCGACGGCACGCACATCCCGCTTTCGGCCTATCTGGGCGCCGTGGGCATGCCCGGCGTCACGGCCTGGTACGGGTTGAACCGCATCTGCAGGCCGCAGCCCGGCGAGACGGTCGTGGTCAGTGCCGCCAGCGGCGCAGTGGGCAGCGTGGTGGGGCAGTTGGCGAAGCGAAAGGGCTGCCGCGTCGTGGGCATCGCCGGCGGTGCGGAGAAGTGCCGGTATGTGACGCAGAAGCTCGGGTTCGACGCCTGCGTGGACTACAAGGGCGGCGCGCTGGATGCGGCGCTGGACGCGGCGGCGCCACAGGGGATCGACGGGTATTTCGACAACGTCGGCGGCGCGATGCTGGACGCCGTGATGGCGCGGATGAACGCGCACGGCCGCATCGCCGTATGCGGCGCGATCGCCGGCTACGACGGAGAGGCGCTGGTGATGCACAACCCGCGGCTGATCCTGCTCTCCCGCCTGCTGCTGCAGGGCTTCATCGTGTCGGAGCACATGGAAGACTGGCCAACCGCGCTGGCGGAGCTAGCCGGGCTGGTGGCAAAGGGCGAGCTGACGTTCCGCGAGAGCGTGGCCCACGGCCTGGCGGCCGCGCCGGAGGCGTTCATCGGTCTGCTGAAGGGCCGAAACTTCGGCAAGCAGTTGGTGAAGCTTGTTTAGAGCGGTATCGTTTCAGGCTGCTTGGACCTGAAACGAGGTTCCGCGTTCTTAATCAACAAACTGGAGCATGATCGCTGAAGCGATCATGCTCCAGGCGCACCGCTCGTTAACGCAACGTTTCACCCGCGGAAACCGCAGGGTGGAATACGGCTTCGTATTCCACCATCCCACATCGCGAATGTGGACCAATCATGGTTCGGGCGGCGTGACGTAGATATCGAGGGTCGCGGCGCCGCGCGGCCGCCCGAAGGCGGTATGCGTGACGGTGATCGATGACCGGACGGTTCGGGGGGTCGCGAGGCGCGCGGCCTGGGCCCGGCACATGCCATCGTCCCACGGCCCATCCTCCCGCAGGCACATGCCGAGCAGCCCGCCCCGGCGCAGCTGCTCCGGCGTCACCCAGGGCGCCAGGCTTACGTCCAGGGACAGAAGCCCCGACGGGTGGTCGTCGCTGTAGAACGCGGCCGCGTTGCTGAAATACTTGCTGCCGCCGACCGTGACGAGCGGTTTGCCGCCAGTCGCTTCGCGCCAGCGCGCCTCTGCGGCCTTGGCGGCCTCCCGCAGCGGAAGCGCCCAGCCAGGGTCCGTCGACCGGTGGAGCAGGCGCACGGAGATCGGCGCCGAGGCAACGCAGGCGAGCGACCCGAGCACCACGACACGCGACGCCCACCAGACGAGCCGGGCCGGGTCGGCGCCAGGCGTCATTGCGATCAGCAGCAGCGGCGCCAGCGGGAAGATGCCGATGACCATGGCCGGAGCAACCCTGACCCCGAGTGCCAGGCCGAAGCCGAGCGTCAAGGCGAACGGCAGCAGCGTGAGCACCGCCAGCGTCCGAAGGTCGCCAAACCGGACCCCACCCGCCTTGCGCCGACGGGTAAGCCAGATCAGGGCCGGGATCGCCAGCTGCAGCCCGATGGCGGCGGCGAGGACCGTGACGCTCTGCCGGGCGACCCCGGCGAACCCGACCCCGCTGATACCGATGGCATATCGCACCGGCGGCGCGTCGTTGTGGATCAGCCAGACAAGGTGCGGGAGCACGAGCACGGCCGAAAGCGCGATCGACACCCACGGGCTGGCCGATCGCCAATAGGCGCGCGCGTTCGCATCCAGCACGGAGGCGGCAATGCAGGTCAGCACGAGGGTGATCGCATAGTATTTGGACAGCAGCGCCATGGCGATCATCACGCCGAGCAGCAGGGCGTCCAGGATGCGCCGCGATTGGATCGCCCGCAGGCAGCAAAGCAAGGTCCATGGCCAGATCAGCAGGAAGATCGAGTTGGCGTTGTACTTGAAACTGTTGAACGTGTAGAATGGCGTGCACAGCAGAAGAAGCCAGGCCGCCTGCCGGGTCGCGCCGGTGGCGAACCGCCCGATGAGGAACCAGGCGCCGAGCAGCCCCGCCGCCGCAGTCGCCACGCCCAGCAGCAAGGCCGCCCAGTCCTGGCGTGGGAACACCAGGAACCAGGCCCCGGACAGCCACGCCCAGAATGGCGGGTGCTGGTTGTAGCCTAGCTGGAACTCCCGGCCCCAGACGTATGCCTCGGTGACATCGTCGTGCAGCGCCATTCCCTGATGGGTGATGACGCCATACGCCCACCATACGACGGTGAAAGACAGCAACACCGCCGAGATGGTGCGCCAGCCCGGCTCCGCCACGCGCGGAGCAGCGGACGTTCCCGCGGGCGCCTGGCCTGGCGATGCCCGTTCCTTCAGGCGCGCGCAAACCCGAACAGCTCGGCCGGCGTGTCCACCAGGATCGTCCGCCGCGTCGCCTCGTCCGGCACCCAGTGCGTCAGCCATTCCAGGCAGTCCTGGTAGTTGAACAGCCCCTCGTGCCCGATCCAGGGCCAGTCGCTGCCCCAGACCAGGCGCTCCGGCCCGCCCGCCTCCAGCAGGGCATTCACGTAGGGCCGCGGGTTCGCGCCATAAAGCCGGTAGGGCGCTGACAGCTTCACCCAGGTGTTGCCGTCCCGCACCGCCGCCAGCACGGTGAAGAAGCCGGCCGACACCACGCCCATGGTGGGCTCCGGACAGCCGAAATGGTCCAGCACCACGCGCGCGCCGCTTGCCAGCAGATGCGGCAGCACCTCGTGCAGGCGATCGCCCTCCAGGAACAGCTCGATATGCCACCCACGCTCGCGCATGGCAGCGAACAGCCGCTGATAGCTGACCGACCCGGCGTCGGGCAGCGTCGTGCGGCGCAGCCAGTTCAGCCGCACCCCCCGCACGCCCTGGCGTTCCAGGTCATCGAGCACCGGCTCCTGCTCCGGGTCCAGGATGACGGTCCCGCGGAGCTGTTCCGGGGCGTGGCTCAGCGCATTGAGCAGCAGCGCGTTGTCGGCGCCATAGAAGCTGGGGGCGGTCAGCACGCCGCTTGTGACGCCGTGCAGGTCCAGCACGGCAAGGAACTCCTCGGCGCCGATGTCGCGGGTGGGCTCGGAGTGCCGATCCCCGGTCATGGGGATGCCGCGCCGCATCACGTGGGCATGGCAATCGACGGCGCCCGGCGGCGTCATGGCATCACCGCCGCACCTGGCGTGCGCCGTCGACGGAGAAATATGACCGGCTCGACGGCCGGGGCTGGAAACCCCGGGCTGGCTGGGTGCATCAGGAACACGGTGGCATCCCCCTCGGAAATCAGCATCGCACGGCGGATATTCTCTACCAACATCGCCGCCAGTCTGCGGCCCTGCCCAACGGACAACGCCATCGTGAAGCCGCTGGCGGCGTTCGCCACGTTATATCCGCCTGTGCAACAAAATACCAGGACTGCCGGATCCGGCCGCCGATATCGAGACGCAGCGATGAGGCATCATGGCGTTGGATTGTGGCAGCGCCGCGGCGCTGTTGGCCGCCGACAGCGAGGGTGCACCTGGGCCTGGGCCGCCGGTGACTGACGGACCGGGCCGGCCGATCTTCACGCGCGGTCCCGCCCCTCCCGCAGGAGGGACGGTGCATCGGCCCTGGTTCAGCCGCTTTAGGCGCTTTTCGCCATGATCTCGTCGGCGATGTTGCGCGGCACGGGATCGTAGTGGTGGAACTGCATCGTGAAGCTGGCGCGGCCCTTCGTCATGCCGCGAAGCTGGTTGATGTAGCCGAACATCTCCTTCAGCGGCACATGGGCGTGCACGATGACGGTGCTGCCGCTGCTGTCCTGGCTCTGGATGGTGCCGCGCCGACGGTTCAGGTCGCCGACGACGTCGCCGACATGGTCCTGCGGCGTCGTGACCTCCACGTCCATGATCGGCTCCAGGATGATCGGGGTCGCCTTCTTCATGCCGTCGCGGAAGCAGGCCTTCGCCGCGATCTCGAACGCGAGCGCCGAGGAGTCGACGTCGTGGTACTTGCCGTCGACCAGCGTGTACTTGAAGTCCACCGTCGGGAACCCGGCCAGCACGCCCGTCTCGCACTGGTTGCGGATGCCCTTTTCCACGGCCGGGATGTATTCCTTCGGCACGGTGCCGCCGACGACCTTGTTCTCGAACACCACGCCGGCATTCCGCTCCAGCGGTTCGAACATGATCTTCACCTCGGCATACTGGCCGCTGCCGCCGGTCTGCTTCTTGTGGGTGTAGGTCTCGGTGTGGACCTTGCTGATCGTCTCGCGGTAGGCCACCTGCGGCGCGCCGATGTTGGCATCGACGCCGAACTCGCGGCGCAGCCGGTCGATGATGATCTCAAGATGCAGCTCGCCCCATGCCGGACAGGATGGTCTGGCCGCTCTCCTGGTCGGTCTTCAGGCGCAGGCTGGGGTCTTCGCTGGCCAGCTTCTGCAAGCCCAGCGTCATCTTCTCGACGCCGTCCTTGGTCTTGGGCTCCACGGAGATGTCGATGACCGGGACCGGGAAGGCCATGCGCTCCAGGATGACCGGGTCCTCGGCGGCGGCCAGCGTGTCGCCGGTGTGGGTGTCCTTCAGGCCCACGAAGGCGGCGATGTCGCCGGCGTGGACTTCCTTGATCTCGTCGCGCTTGTCGGCGTGCATCTGGAACATCCGGCCGATGCGCTCGCGCTGGTCCTTTGACGTGTTCATCACGGTGTCGCCGCTTTTCAGCGTGCCGGCGTAGACGCGCACGAAGGTCAGCGTGCCGTACTTGTCGTTGATGATCTTGAACGCGAGCCCGGCGAACGGCGCATCGATGTTGGCCGGGATGATCCGGCGTTCGGCGTGCTCGTCCTGGCCTTCCTCGGCGGCGACCTTGATGCCGGGCACGTCGATCGGGCTGGGCAGGTAGTCCAGCACGGCGTCCAGCAGCGGCTGCACGCCCTTGTTCTTGAACGCGGTGCCGCACAGCACCGGGCGGAACGCGCCGCTGATGGCGCCGGCCTTGATGCAGCGCTTCAGCGTGGCGACATCGACGTCGCCCTTGTCGAAGTATTCCTCCATCGCGGCATTGTCGACCGACAGCGCCGTGTCGAGCAGAAGCTGGCGGTATTCGTTGGCCTTCTCGACCAGGTCCTCGGGGATCGGCTCGTCATGGAACTTGGCGCCCAGCTCGCCGCCTTCCCAGACGATCGCACGCATCTCCACCAGGTCGACCACGCCCAGGAACCCGTCCTCGATCCCGATCGGCAGCTGCAGCGGCAGGGCGACGATGTCCAGCTTCTCCTTCAGCGTGTCGAAGGCCCGGTAGAAGTCGGCGCCGGTGCGATCCAGCTTGTTGATGAAGATGATGCGCGGCACGTTGTAGCGGTCAGCCAGGCGCCAGTTGGTCTCGCTCTGCGGCTGCACGCCGGCCACGCCCTCGATGATGAACACGGCGCCATCCAGCACGCGCAGGCTGCGGTTCACCTCGATGTTGAAGTCGATGTGCCCGGGCGTGTCGATGATGTTGATGCGGTGCTCTTTCCACTGGCACGTGACCGCGGCCGACGTGATCGTGATGCCGCGCTCGCGCTCCTGCGCCATGTAGTCGGTCGTGGTGTTGCCATCATGCACCTCGCCGATGCGGTGGCTGACGCCTGTGTAATACAGGATCCGCTCCGTGGTCGTGGTCTTGCCGGCATCGATATGGGCGGTGATGCCGATATTGCGGATCAGGGCGAGCGGGTTCGCGACGGACTCGGACACGGGAAGGACCTCCAAACGAAACCGGGCGCGCGGTGCGCACCCGGGGCAAACGAAACCGGGCGCGCGGTGCGGGCCCGGGGCAAACGGCGCCGGCGCGGCAGGACATCCGCGCGCCAAGCATGACGGGCCGCCCGGATGCCGGGCGGTCGGCGTAAAACGCCGCTTATGTGCGGCAGGATGGACGCGATTGCAAGCGGGTCGGGTGCGGCAACGCGCCGCCCGCTTCGCGGAAGTCAAGGAGATCGGGCGAGAATGCGATGGTGGCCAGCCGCACCTCCCTCAGGCTACATCCTGTTGCCAAGGGAATCGAATGCAGATGCCGGGCTTCTACGAATTCTTCGCCGGCGGCGGCATGGCTCGCGCGGGCCTTGGCGATGCCTGGCGCTGCCTGTTCGCGAACGACCACTCGCCGATGAAAGCGCGCGCCTACCGGGACAACTGGGGCGGCGGCGACCTGGTTGAGGGCGATGTCGGCGCAGTCCGCACCTCGGACCTGCCTGGTCACCCGGACCTGGTATGGGCATCGACCCCCTGCCAGGACCTCTCGCTCGCAGGCAATGCCGTTGGCCTCGGCAGGCCGGGGGAGACGGCGACACGGTCGGGCGCGTTCTGGCCGTGGTGGCGCTTGATCGAGCAGCTTGGGATCGAAGGCCGCAAACCCGGGGTCGTCGTGTTCGAGAACGTCGTGGGCGCACTCTCGAGCAACGCAGGCGCCGATTTCGAGATCGTTGCGCGCGCATTCTCGAACGGAGGCTACAGGTTCGGGGCGATCGTGGTCGATGCCCGGCTCTGGTTGCCGCAGTCCCGGCCCAGAGTGTTCATCATCGGCGTGGACGACGCAGTGCCCGGCCAACCGGCGCTCCGTTCCATCGGACCGCGGTCGCCGTGGCACACCGAGGCGGTCCAGGCGGCCTACGATCGCCTGCCTGAGGACGTGCGACGCATGTGGACATGGTGGTCGTTGCCCTTGCCCATGGCGCGGCAGCCGACCTTGGCCAGCCTGATCGAGGACGAGCCCCGCGGGGTCGAGTGGCATACGCCCCCGGAGACGGAGCGGCTGATCGGCATGATGAGTCCCGCGAACGCGCTGAAACTCAAGGCGGCCCAGGGCCTGGGCACACGCCAGGTCGGCTGCGTCTACAAGCGGACCCGGCCCGGCCCCGACGGCAGCCGGCGGGTGCGGGCGGAAGTCCGGTTCGACGGGATCGCGGGCTGCCTGAGGACGCCTTCGGGCGGCTCCTCCCGGCAGACTGTCATCCTGGTGCACGGCCAGCACATCAGATCGCGACTGCTTGCGCCCCGCGAGGCCGCGCGCCTGATGGGGCTGCCTGACGAGTATCGGCTGCCCGAGAACTACAACGACGCCTATCACCTGTGCGGCGACGGCGTCGCTGTGCCGGTTGTGCGTCATTTGGCAAAGCACCTGTTGAAGCCGCTCACGTCCGCCGGCGCCCATGCCGCCCTTGCCGGCTGACATGACCAGCACGCCGGCAACATCTGAACGCCTCACGCGATCGCAGACCATGGCGCGGGTCAGGTCAGAAGACACGCGGCCCGAACGCCTCGTACGCCGTGCGCTGCATTCCGCCGGGCTTCGCTATCGCCTCCACCGTCGTGACCTCCCGGGCACGCCGGACATGGTCCTGCCGCGCCATCACGCCGCCGTCTTCGTGCATGGCTGTTTCTGGCATCGTCATGGCGGCTGTCGAAGGGCGAGCACGCCCTCTGTCCGCCAGCACTACTGGTTGCCGAAGTTTGCGAGGAATGTCGCGCGCGACCTACGGGTCCAAGCGGCGCTTTCTGCGGATGGGTGGCGCGTGCATGTCGTTTGGGAGTGCGAGATTGCCCGGCCAGGCCGTATGGCGGAACTCGTTGCCGCCATAAAAGCTGGTTGAGCCGATCCGCAGGCCCGCGATGGCATGCAGATTGCAAGTTTTTCCTGACGGAGGCGCAAGGCGGGTATGGACGGGGGAGCGACGCAGCACACGACCGGACGCCAGGGCCACCGCCTCGATATCGAGGCGGTGTCGCTTTCGTACGGCGGGACCCCGATCGTCGATCGGGTGACGCTCGATGTGCAGCCCGGCGAACTCGTCGCGCTGCTCGGTCCGTCCGGATGCGGCAAGACCACCCTGTTGCGGGCCATCGCCGGGTTCATCCGGCCGGATGCGGGGCGCATCGCCTTCGATGGCCAGGCGGTCGATCACCTGCCGCCCGGCAAGCGGCGCGTCGGCATCGTGTTCCAGAACTACGCGCTGTTCCCGCATATGACGGCGGGCGAGAACGTCGCCTATGGGCTGGAGGCGCGCCACATGCCGCGCCGGGAGATCGGGCCGCGCGTCGCCGCCGCACTCGATGCCGTGCAGATGTCCCGCTTCGCCGACCGGCGGCCGCAGCAGCTTTCCGGCGGGCAGCAGCAGCGCGTGTCGCTCGCCCGCGCCATCGTGACGGAGCCTTCGGTGCTGCTGCTGGACGAACCCTTCGCGGCGCTCGACCGGGCGCTGCGGCTGGACCTTCAGCTGGAGATCAAGCGGCTGCAGCGGCGGCTGGGGCTGACGGCGGTGATGGTCACGCATGACCAGGACGAGGCGATGAGCATGGCCGACCGGATGGCCGTCATGCGGTCCGGCCGGCTGGAGCAGGTCGGCGAGCCGGAGGCCGTCTACGACACCCCGGCGAACCGGTTCGTGGCAGGCTTCGTCGGCATCAGCGTGGAGATGCCAGGGCGCATCGCCGCCATCGACGCCGGGCACTGCGCCATCGCGCTGGACGACGGCGCCCAGCTGGTCGTGGGCCGCAGCCGGATGCAGGGCGCCCTTGCCGCCGGCGCCCGCGTCGTCGTGACCGCCCGGCCCGAGCATCTCGCCTTGTTCGATGACGCGGCGCCCGACCGGCTGCGCGCCGAGCTGCGCCAATCCGCCCCCATCGCAGGCATGGTCGTGCATGACATCAGTGCAGGCGGCCTGGTGATGAAGGTGACGGAGCCGCGGGTGGCGCGCACCCGTTCGCCCGGCCCGATCCATGTGGGCCTGGCGCCTGCAGCACAGCCGACCGTGTTCGCCTTCGACGACGAAACCCTGACCGGAGCCCACGCATGACCCTCAGCCGCCGCAGCCTCATGGCTGCCTCCCTCGCCGCCGCCGTGCCCGGCGCGCGGACCGCCCGCGCCGCCGGCAGCCTGACCGCCGCCATCTACCCGGGCGCGTGGGAGGACGCCTACCGCGCCGTCGTCGTACCCGCGCTGAAGGCCGGCTATGGCACGGATGTCGCGTTCGAGGCGCTGTTCGCGGTCGACGAGATCGCCAAGGGCCGGGCGGCGCGCGGCAACCCGTCGTTCGACGTGTTCCTGCTGGACCCGGGGCCGCGGGCCTCCGGGATCGATTACGGGCTGTACGAGCCGTTCGACGCGAAGAAGCTGAAGAACGTCGACAAGGTGCCCGGCAGCCTTGTCGATCAGTGGGGCATCGCGGTCGCCGCACAGGTGGTCGGCATCGCCTACAACCCGAAGAAAGTGGCCAGGCCCACCGGCTGGAAGGACCTGCTGAAGCCCGAGTTCGTGCCGCATCTGGGCCTGACAGGCTTCCAGACGACGTTCGGCACGATGTGCATGATCGAGATCGCCAAGCAGTTCGGCGGGTCGGAAACCGATGTCGAGCCGGCCTTCGCCGAGCTGCGGAAGATCCTGCCGAAGGTGGCCGCCGTCGCGACGCCGGCCGCCATCCCCGGACTGTTCCAGCAGGGCCAGGTGGACCTGATGTACATCAACACGCAGACGGTGACGGCGCTGCAGGCGCGCGGCGTCGATATCGAGTTCGTCGTGCCGGACACCGGGGCGTCGGCCTTCGTGACGACCATGCACATCGCGAAGGGCGCGAAGAACGTGCCGCAAGCCTATGAATACCTTGATACCGTGCTGTCGACGCCAGTGCAGGATGTGCTGGCCAAGAAGCCATACTACCTGACGCCGGTGAACAAGGAGGTCGATCCGGGGCCGAGCGTGCCGATGAAGAACGTGGCCGACCTCGACAAGTTCAACACCTATGACTGGTCCAAGATCAACCCGCTGCGGGCCAAATGGATCGACCAGTTCAACAAGGAGATGGCCAAGTAGCGGGATGAATTCCAAGGCGGGGCTTCTCGTGCTGCCGCTGGTGGCGGCGCACGCGATGCTGTTCGCGGCCCCGCTGCTGCTGCTGGCCGCCACCTCGTTCGCCAGCGACGAGATGCTGCGCGCCTTCAGCATGCGGGCCTGGTCCGACATGCTGGGCGATCCGTTCAACTGGCGGGCGCTGGGCAACACCATGAAGCTGGGCGCGCTGACGGTCGTGGCGACGTCGTGCATGGCGATGCCGCTGGCGCTGGTGCACCTGGTGTCAGGCCCACGGATGCGCCGGGCCATCCTGATCGCGGCGATCCTGCCGCTGCTGACCTCCGTCGTCGTGCGCAGCTTCGCCTGGATCGCGATCCTGGGGCGGGAGGGCGTGATCAGCCGGCTGCTGCAGGACATGGGCCTCGCCTCTGGCCCCGTGCAGCTTCTGCAGACGGAACCCGGTCTGGTGCTGGCGTTGACGCAGATCGAGATGCCGCTGGTGCTGCTGCCGCTGCTGTCGTCGCTGGCGCGGCTCGATCCCGCATTGCTCGATGCCTCGGCGGTGCTCGGCGCGTCATTGGCGCGCACGCTGCGGCGGGTCGTGCTGCCGGCCTGCGTGCCCGGCCTGATCGCCGGCGGCGCGCTGGCCTTCGCGTCGTCGTCGACGGCGTTCATCTCACAGAGCGTGATCGGGGGCGGCCGCCTGGTCTATCTGCCGGCTCTGGTGTGGCAGCAGTCGATGCTGACCTTCGACTGGCCCCTGGCGGCGGCGCTGGCCCTGCTGCTGATGGCGTCGGTGCTGCTGGTGGTGACGCTGATGGGCATGGCGGGGCGCCGCGCCGATGCGTAGCGGGTGGCGCATGCGCGCAGGCGACTGGCCGCTGGCCGCAGGGATCGCGCTGCTGGCCGCTGTCGCCATGGTGGTGCTGATCGGGCCGGTGCTGGTCGTGGTGCTGACCAGCTTCTCCACGTCGACGGCGCTGCGCTTCCCGCCACCGGGCTACACGCTGCGGTGGTATGCGGAGCTGCTGGACCCGGTGCGCTCCGCCGTCGTGCAGGCGGCGGCGCTGAACAGCGTGGTGGTGGCCGGGCTGGCCGCGCTGCTGGCGACGGTGCTGGCGACGGCCGCGGCGCTGGGCATCGCGCGCAACCCGTTGCGCTGGGCGCGCTTCGCCGATGGCTGGTTCATGCTGCCCATGGTGCTGCCCGGCATCGCCTTCGGGCTTGCCGCACTGATGTTCGCGTCGTGGCTGGGCGTGCCGTCGTCGTTGCCGGTGCTGATCGTGGCGCATGCGATCGTCATCACGCCCTATGTGCTGCGGACGGCCAGCGCTGCGGCTGTGGGGCTGGAACCGGCGTGGCTCGATGCGTCCGCGGTGCTGGGCGCCTCGGCCTCGATGACGTTCCGCCGCGTGGTGCTGCCGGCGATCCGCTCGGGCGTGCTGGCCGGCGCCTTCCTGGCCTTCGTCGCATCGCTGGACAACGTCCCGGTATCGCTGTTCCTGGGTTCCGCGCGCACGGACATGCTGCCGATCCGGATGTGGGGCATGCTGGAGAACGCGCTCGATGTGCGGGTGGCGGCAATCTCGGGCATCCTGGTCGGGTTCTCGTTCGTGGTGCTGCTGGTGATGGACCGGGTGGTCGGGTTGACGAAACGGATCAGCCAGTGATGCGCGATCTGGTGGGATACGGCTTCTCGCCCCCGGTGCTGCGCTGGCCGGGCGGCGCCCGTGTGGCCGTGTCGCTGGTGGTGAACTACGAGGAAGGCGCCGAGATGGCGTTCGAGGCCGGCGACCCCGAAAACGAGCGCGTCGGCGAGGTGCTGAGCGTCGTGCCGCCGGGCCGCCGCGACCTGGGGATGGAGCAGGTGTTCGCCTATGGCCTGCGCGCCGGCCTGCCGCGGTTCCTGGACGCGTTCGACCGTGCCGGGGTCAAGACCACGTTCTGGATGTGCGGCCGCGCGGTGGAGCGCACGCCGGCCCTGGCGCGGGAGGTCGTGCGGCGCGGGCATGAAGCCGCCTGCCACGGCTGGGTGTGGCGGCCGAACGCCGACTACACCGACATCGATGAGGAGCGCGCCGCGATCCTGCGCGCGACGCAAGCGATCGAGGCGGCGACGGGCGTGCGCCCCCGCGGCTACTTCTGCCGGGGCAGCGCCAGCCCGAACACCCGCGCGCTGCTGCACGAGATGGGCTATGACTATGACAGCAACGCGCTGGACGACGACCTGCCGTATCGGTGCCCAACGACGGGGATGCTCGTGCTGCCCTATGCGCTGGACAGCAACGACATGAAGTTCTTCCATCCCAACGGCTTCGTGCTGCCCGGCGACATGGCGGATTACGTGGCCGCCGCGCTGGATCAGCTGATCGACGAAGGCCGCCGCGGGGTGCCGCGGATGCTCAGCGTCGGGTTCCACCTGCGCATCTGCGGCCGGCCGGCGCGGTTCCGGGCCGTGGAGGCGATCCTGGCCGACCTGGCGCGCCGGGGCGCCGACGTATGGGTCGCGACCCGCGCGGAGATCGCGGCGGCGGCCGGGGCGCAGTTGGGATAGGGCTCGGGGAGCCATCGCCGTCCCGACCTGTGCATGGTCGGTGGAATGCGGAAGGGCATTCCACCCTACGGCGTGGCGGAAGGCAGGACTTCAGTGCGATGGTACTATACCTGAACCCTCGAAGCATGACCCCGTCACCGCCGTCATCGCGAGCCGCTTGGCGAAGCGATCCCACCCGACGGTTTTGGCGGGTCGGGACTTTGGGCTCTTGATATTATACCAACGACATTATGTACCGACTCGTCATCGCGAGCCCTTGCGAAGCGATCCAGGACCGATAGATCAGGTCTGGCCGCCCTGGACTGCTTCGCAAGAGCTCGCAGTGACGATGCGGGCCGGTCACTGCTTAATATCCCTGGTA
>JAYUCA010000142.1:0-3878 GCA_043740535.1 Rhodospirillales bacterium
ATAAGCGTTCAGGCATACATCCGGCCGTCATCGCGAGCCCTTGCGAAGCGATCCACGGTCGATCGGGTGCGTGTGGCTCCTGGATCGCTTCGCCAAACGGCTCGCGATGACGAGGTAGGGCAACGTGAAGCGATCATGCTCTTGTTTGCCGATCAAGAACGCGGGACTTCGTTTCAGGTTTAAGCAAAGCCAAGGGTCATCATAGCAGTCTTTTGGGCGATGACCCGTCATCGCGAGCCACCCTTGCGGCGTGGGCTGTCGATCGTCCGGTCTGATCAGGTCATGCCGCCAGGGCCTGCATCTGCGCATACAGGTCCGACTTCCCTTCGAACCCGATCCCCGGCAGTTCCGGCATCACGATATGGCCGGCGTCCACCCGCACCGTGTCCGGAAACCCGCCATAGGGCTGAAACAGGTCCGGATAGCTCTCGTTGCCGCCCAGCCCCAGCCCGGCGGCGATGTTCAACGACATCTGGTGGCCGCCATGCGGGATGCAGCGCGAAACCGGCCACCCGGCGGCCCGCACCACCTCCAGCGTGCGCAGATACTCGCACAGCCCGTACGACAGCGCGCAGTCGAACTGCAGCCAGTCCCGGTCCGGCCGCATGCCGCCGTGCCGCAGCAGGTTGCGGGCGTCCTGATGGCTGAACAGGTTTTCCCCGGTCGCCATCGGACCCGGGTAGAACTCGGCCAGCGCGGCCTGAAGCTGGTAGTCCAGCGGGTCGCCCGCCTCCTCGTACCAGAACAGCGGGAACTCCCGCAGCATCATCGCATAGGCGATCGCGGTTTGCAGGTCGAACCGCCCGTTCGCGTCGACGGCAAGCTGGCCCTGGCTGCCGATCTCGGCCAGCACCGCCTCGATCCGCGTGCGATCATCATGGATCGAGGCGCCGCCGATCTTCATCTTCACGACCGTGTAGCCGCGGTCGAGGTAGCTTCGCATCTCGGCCCGTAGCGCGCCCAGGTCCTTGCCCGGATAATAGTAGCCGCCCGCCGCATAGACGAACACGCGCGGATCCGCCTGCCGGCCCTCGCGCTCGGCCAGCAAACGGAACAGCGGCTTATTCTCCAGCTTCGCGCGCGCATCCCACAACGCCATGTCGATAGTGCCCACGGCGACCGAGCGTTCGCCATGGCCGCCCGGCTTCTCGTTGGCCATCATCGCGGCCCATGCGCGATGCGGGTCCAGCATGCCGTGCTCGTCGACGAGGCTCTCGGGCGGCGCTTCCATCAGCCGGTCGGCGAAGCGCTCGCGGATCAGGCCGCCCTGGCCATAGCGGCCGTTGCTGTTGAAGCCGTAGCCGACGACGCGGCGGCCGTCGCGCACCTCGTCGGTCACGACGGCGACGAGGCTGGTGGTCATCTTCGTGAAGTCGATGTAGGCGTTGCGGATCGGCGAGCTGATCTTGCGGGTGATCTCGCGGACGTCGGTGATGCGCATGGGGCCGGTCGCCTCCTGGTCGGTGGCGACAGAACGTGCTTGAGATCGGCGGGTGTCAAGGAGTGGACGGCATGGAGATCGCGGGCAAGACGTTCCTGATCACCGGCGGCGGCAGCGGGCTGGGGGCGGCCACCGCGCGCATGCTGGCCGGGGCCGGCGGGCACGTGGTGCTGGCGGACATCGCGGACGGCAGCGCGTTGGCAGCCGAGCTGGGCGGCGCGTTCATCCGCACCGACGTGACGCAGGATGCCGATGGCCAGGCAGCGGTGGCGTTGGCGGTCGAGCGCTTCGGCGCGCTGCACGGCCTGGTGAACTGCGCGGGCGTCGTGATCGGCGAACGGGTGCTGGGCCGCGACGGTCCGCACCGCCTGGACAGCTTCGCGCGGGTGATCGCCATCAACCTGGTCGGCACCTTCAACATGCTGCGCCTGGCCGCCGCCGCGATGAGGACGAACGCGCCTGGTCCCGAGAACGAGCGCGGCGTGATCGTCAACACTGCCTCCATCGCCGCCTATGAAGGCCAGATCGGCCAGGCGGCCTATGCCGCCAGCAAGGGCGGCGTGGCCAGCCTGACCCTGCCCGCGGCGCGCGAGCTGGCCCGCGACGGCATCCGCGTCATGACGATCGCCCCGGGATTGTTCGAGACGCCGATGATGACCGGCCTGCCCGTCGAGGTGCAGGCGGCGCTGGGGTCGGCCGTGCCCTATCCGCCGCGGCTGGGCCGCCCGGCCGAGTACGCGGCGCTGGTGCGGCACGTGCTGGAGAACGTGATGCTGAACGGCGAGGTCATCCGGCTGGACGGCGCGCTGCGGATGGCGCCGAAGTAACCGGGCGTGCTGCCGAGTGTTTCGAGGGCGTCGATTCCACGCCGCACGCCCAGAGGACGTGCCGAGCGGATGAGCGACGCATGCTGAACCCCATCCCCGGCGCCTTGCCCCCTTCGCGCACCCTGTGCACCGATTGCGGCATCTCCCGCACGTCGGACCCCAAGGCGTGCGGCCGGGCCTGCCAGTTCATCGCCCCCGACTACGCCGGCCTGGAACAGCGCGTGCACGGCCGCCGCCGTGACCCGGCGCGCCCGGACGAGCTGCATTTCGGCCCCCACCTCCGCATGCTGCAGGCCTCGCTGACCGCCCCGCTGCCGGGCGCGCAATGGAGCGGCATCACCACGCGCCTGGCCGAGCGCCTGCTGGAGACCGGCGCGGTCGATGCCGTGCTGACCATGGCGCCCGACCCGGACGACATGTGGCGCCCCGTCCCCGTGCTGGTGACGAAGTCGGCCGACATGGCGGGATGCCGCGGCATGCGGATGGGTTACGCGCCGCTGCTGGCGCTGCTGGAACCGGCGCGCGCCGCCGGGCACCGCCGCCTGGCGGTGATCGGGATCCCGTGCCAGGTCTACGCCCTGCGCGCGCTGGAGCAGGAGCTGGGGTTCGACCGGCTGTATGTCATCGGCACCCCGTGCTCGGACAACACCACCACCGAGAACTTCCACACCTTCCTGGGTCTGCTGTCCGAGGACCCCGCCACGGTCACCTACCTCGAATTCCGCGCCGACTACCATGTCGAGCTGCGCTTCAGCGACGGCCGCGTGAAGGCGATCCCCTTCCTGCAGTTGCCGTTGTCGACGTTGCCGCCCGATTTCTTCCCGCTGACCTGCCGCACCTGCGTCGATTACACGAACGTGCTGGCCGACATCACCGTCGGCTACATGGGTGGCCAGGGCCAGCAATGGCTGCTGGTTCGCAACACACGCGGCGAGGAACTGCTGGCCCTGCTGGACGGTGAGGTTGCGTTGAAGGCCCCCGGCAGCGCCGGCAGGCGCGCCGGGGCGGTCAAGGGGTTCCTGGCGAACACCCGGCGCGCCGCCGGCGGCCTGCCCTTGCGCCGCATGCCGAACTGGCTGCGCCCGATCGTGGGCTGGCTGATGCCGCGCATCGGGCCGCGCGGGCTGGAGTTTGCCCGCGCCCGGGTCGAGATGAAGGCCATCGAGACCGTGCTGCACCTGCGCCGGCAGGTTCCGGCCCGCATGCGCGCGATGATCCCGCCGCATGTGTGGGCGTTGGCGGCGCCCTATGGACTGACCCCGGGCGCGCATGAGCGGCGCCTGGAGCCGCCGAGCATTCCGCTGGCAGGACCTGGGCAATCCGGGCGCGAGACCGGCAAATGACTTGCCGCGGGCCACTTTGCGGCCGGGTTCGCCCGGGTGCGTGACTGGCCGCTCTCCGGCGCGCGGTGATTTGGGATGGTGGAATACGAAGCCGTATTCCACGCTATGGTTTTGGCGGAGTCATACCAACGACATTGAGTAATGACTCGTCATCGCGAGCCCTTGCGGAGCGATCCAGGACCGATAGATCAGGTCTGGCCGCCCTGGACTGCTTCGCAAGAGCTCGCAGTGACGATGCGGGCCGGTCACTGCTTAATATCCCTGGTA
>JAYUCA010000143.1:0-12668 GCA_043740535.1 Rhodospirillales bacterium
GCTGGCTGCAGAAGGCCCTGCGGGAGGCCAAGCGCCACTCCGGCTGGGCATTGCCGAACGACGCCTACGAAGCCGCAGCCGGTGCGCTGCTCGCCGCCTCGCTCGACCCGGCCCGCGGCGTCTGCGCCGAGATCGCGGCCTTTGCCGCGGCCATCGCCCCGCACGGCGCCGTCAACGCCCTGTCGCAGGCCGTGCTTCGCCTTGCCTGCCCCGGCATACCCGACCTGTATCAGGGCACGGAGTTCTGGGACTTCTCCCTCGTCGATCCCGACAACCGCCGCCCGGTCGATTTCGCCGCCCGCCAGGCCGCGTTGGCCGAAAATCCCGAACCCCCGGCGTTGATGCCCACCTGGCGCGATGGCCGCGTCAAGCAGGCCGTGATCCACCGCACGCTGGCCCTGCGCGCGACGCTGCCCGACGTGTTCGGGCTTGGCGCCTATCTGCCGCTTCGTGTCGAAGGCGCAAGGGCCGGACACATTTTAGCCTTCGCCCGGGTGCATGCTGGCGCCGCCGCCATCGTCGTGGCGACGCGGCTCCCAACGGCGCTGCCGTTGGAGGGAGACTGTCCTTTGGTTTCTGTCTCAGGCTGGGAAGCAACTGGCGTGGCCATTCCGCGTAACTTGATTGGCCGGCGGGCGCGCAGTGTGCTGGTCTCCAAATGGGACCGGGTACTACCGGCCCGAATACTTGTGGCGGAACTGCTGTCGCAGTTGCCCGTTGCTTTGCTGGAGGTTCAATGAACCGGCTTGTGGTGATCAGTAACCGTGTCCCTGCCCCATCGGCGGCCGGCGCACAGGCCGGCGGCCTCGCGGTTGCTCTCGAAGCTTTGATGGAGCAGCGGGGCGGCCTTTGGTTCGGCTGGAGCGGCCGGGTCGATCCCAAGCCGTCGAATCAGCCCCGCCACGTCGATGCCGGCCAGGTGCAGTTCGCCACGCTGGACCTCTCGCCCGAGGAGCACGACCAGTATTACAACGAGTTCTCGAACGCTACGCTGTGGCCGATGCTGCATTCGATGCCGGAGTTGATGACATACTGCCGGGCCAACGCGCAGGCCTACCGCGCCGTCAACCAGCGGTTCACCGACGCGCTCGCGCCGCTGCTCCGTTCGCACGACATGATCTGGGTCCATGATTACCACCTGATGTGCATGCCGGCGATGCTGCGTGACAGTGGCGTCGTCGCCCCGATCGGCTTCTTCCTGCACATTCCGTTCCCCTCACCCGATGTGCTGGCCGTCGTTCCTGAGGCTGCCGCCTTGGTGCACGACCTGCTTGCGGCCGATCTGCTCGGCTTCCAGACCCAGAACGACATGGACAACTTCGCCGAGGCCGCTGTTCGGCTGGCCGGCGCCGAACGCCTGCCCGGCAACTGCCTGGGCATCGACGGCCGGCAAACCCGCCTGGGCGCATTCCCTGTGGAGATCGAGGCGCGGGACTTCGCCGCCATCGCCGAAGACGCCTGGCGGTCGATCCCCTCCGAACGCCTGCGCCGCAGCCTCGGCGGTCAGCAGCTGGTGCTGGGGGTGGACCGCATGGATCCGACGAAGGGCCTTGTGCAGCGCCTGGCGGGGTTTCGCCGCCTGCTGGAAACCCGTCCCCATCTGCACCGCCGCGTGACGTTCCTGCAGATCGCCGCCGAATCCCGCAAGGACGTGATCGCATACCGGGACCTCCGCGCGCAGATCGAACAGGAGGCCGGCAGCATCAACAGCGCCTTCAGCGATGCGGATTGGACCCCGCTGCGCCTGATCGCCCGCGCCGGCGCGCGCGCCACGATGGCCGGCTACATGCGCGAGGCGCGCGTGGGCCTGGTCACCCCGCTGCGCGACGGCATGAACCTCGTCGCCAAGGAGTTCATCGCCGCCCAGGACCCGCAGGACCCCGGCGTGCTCGTGCTGTCCAGCTTTGCCGGCGCGGCCCGGCAGCTCGACTCCGCGTTACTCGTGAACCCCTACGACGTCGATGCGGTCGCCGACGCCATCGACACCGCGTTGAGGATGGGCCTGTCCGAGCGCAAGGACCGCTGGCGCGCAAGCTGGTCGGTGATCGAAAGCGCCTCGGCGCTGGGTTGGGGCAGGTCTTTCCTGGCGTCGCTGCTGCGGGCCGCGGCGGGGAACGACCGGCGCAGCATGGCCGACGTGGATGACCGTCAGGCGGGTGCGTTAGGGTAATTCACGCTGTTTCGGACATGTCCCGGATTTTGAGCAATAGTCGTTATTTTTGCGTCAAAAATTAACTTGCACCCTCCCCGAATTTCATGACACATCTGGGTCATGAGGACGGAGGACGCGATGGTCGATTCGGGTGCAGGGGCTGGCGCAGTGCTGGAGAAGCTGCGTGAATTCGATCGCGTTGCGACCATATTGAAGATTCCGCACAACGAGCGCCTGGGAATCCTGAATGTCTCCGATGAGGTCTATTGCAGCCTCCGGACCGGCGTTATCCAACTGGGTCAAAGCATTAAGCCCGAGCTTCTGCGCCGCCTCACCTACGCGCTGCCGCTGATGCGCCGCCTCGCCGGCAACACCAAGACCACTGGCCGCGTCAGCAGCCCCATGGCGCTGCAAGCCGCCTGACTGCAGCGCCGAGGCGAGACATCCGCGGGCGATTCGGCAACGAAGATTAACGGACTGAGCTGAACCCGGCCCAAGCCTCCGGTCACGAAGCCGTCAACACGATCCTCCCCGTGACCTTCCCTGCCCGTAGCCGCATCAGCGCCGTGTTCGCCTCAGCCTGCGGCATCAACGTCACCGGAATCGGCGCCACCCCACCGCCCTGCGCCAGCGCGACCAATGCCCGCAAGTCCTTCGGGCTGCCGACGTAGCTCCCCTGCACCGTCAGCGCCCGGGTGGCCATCATCGGCAGCGGCACCGTCAGCCCGCCGCCGAACAACCCCACCTGGACCAGCTTGCCGCCCTTCCGCAGCGCCGCGAACGCGAACGCCGCCGTCTGCGTGCCGTTCACCAGATCGATCACCGCCAGCACCTGCCCCCCGGCCGCCTCAATGATCCGTTCGGTCACGCCCTCGCCCAGCCCGTCGACCACCGCCGTGGCGCCAGCATCCAAAGCTGCCTGCCGTTTGACCGGATCGATGTCCACCGAGACGATCATCCGGTGCCCCAGCGCCTTCAGCACGCTGATGGCCGCCAGCCCCAACCCGCCGGCCCCCACCAGCACCACCGGTTCGGCCGGCTTCAACGGCATCACCTTCCGGATCGCCGAATAGACCGTGATCCCCGAGCACGCGAAAGTCGCCGCCAGCGCCGGGTCGATGCCGCCCAGGTCGATCAGATGGCGCGAGTGCATCGCCAGCACGTGCGTCGCATAGCCGCCGTTCTGGAACACGCCGATGCTGCGGCTGACGAGGCACATGTTGTCCTCCTCCGCCAGGCACTGGTCGCACGTGCCGCACCCCACCCAGGGGAACACGATCCGCACGTCGCCGACGGCAACGCCCGCCGCCTCCGGCCCCAGCTTCACGACCCGGCCGACGATCTCATGCCCCATCGCCAGCGGCAGCACGACGCCACGGTCCTTCAGCGACATGCGCTTGCCGCCGCCCATGTCGTACCAGCCTTCCCAGATGTGCAGGTCGCTATGGCACACGCCGCAATGCGTGACCTCCAGCAGAACCTCGGCGCCCTTCGGCTCCGGCGTCGGGAACTCCATTTCCTGCAAGTCCTGCCCGTTCTCGATCACCGCCCACGCGCGCATGAAGCTCTCCCCGTTTATTCGTTCTCGCCGCCGAGCCTATCCCCGACGACAAGGACTATCTTCGTAGGGCGGGTCCTTCAACCCGCCATCGCAAGCTGCCACCAAGAATCGGGTGGGTTGCAAACCCCGCAAGACGTCACCGCCCAACGGCCCCCGGATTCACCATCCGGATCGGCGCCCCATCCAGAAACGCCAGCACGTTCTCCACGGACTCGCGATAGAACTGCCGGAACGTGTCCGTCGTCCCATACCCCAGATGCGGCGTCAGCACCGTGTTCGCCGCCGTGCGGATCGGATGGTCCGCCGGCAGCGGCTCCCGGTCGTACACGTCCAGGCCCGCCATGATCCGCCCCGCGTTCAAGGCCGCCACCAACGCCGCCTCGTCGATCAGCGGCCCGCGCGACGTGTTCACCAGCAGCGCGCCCGGCTTCATCAGCGCCAGCTCCGCCGCGCCCAGCATATGCCGTGACCGCGCCGACAGCACGACATGCAGGCTGATCACGTCGGACCCGCCCAGCAGCGCATCGCGCGACGCCAGGGTGGCGCCCCCTGCCGCGGCCGTCTCTGCCGTCAGGTTCGGCGACCATGCCAGCAGCTTCATGCCCAGCGCCCGCCCGAACATCCCCACGCGCGCCCCGATCCGCCCGAACCCGATGATCCCCAGCGTCAGCCCGTCCAGCACCGGGCCGATGCCGACGCCCTCCTGGAACCGTCCCGCCCGGATCGCCGCGTCGCCCTGCGGGATGCGCCGCGCCGCCGCCAGGATCAGCCCCAGCGTCAGCTCCGCCGTGCCGATCGAGGACCGTTCGCCCATCGTGTTGCACACGAGGATGCCGGACGCGGTCGCCAGCTCCAGGTCCATCGTCTGCGCCCGCCCGCCGGTCTGCGCGATCAGCTTCAGCTTCGGCAAGCGCGCCAGCAGCGTGCTGGTGAACGCAGTCCGCTCCCGCATCGGGATCACGATCTCGAACCCCGCCAAGGCCGCCGCCGCCGCGTCCTCGTCGGCAAACGCGCCTGGCATGAACACGACCTCCGCCCGCGCCGCCAGCGCCGACCAATCCGCACTGTCCCGCGCCACGCCCTGCCAATCGTCCATCACCGCGACGCGCATGCCCTGCTCCTGTTCCAATGCCTACCGCCGCCGCGGGTCCAGCGCATCGCGCAGCCCGTCCCCCACCAGGTTGAAGGACAGCACGGCCACGAAGATCGCCGCCCCCGGAAAGATCGCCAGCCACGGCGCCTGGCTCAGGAACCGCTGCGCCGAGTTCAGCATGCTGCCCCAGCTCGGCGCCGGCGGCTGCTGCCCCAGCCCCAGGAAGGAAAGGCTCGCCTCCGCGATGATCGCCGTGGCGATGGCCAGCGTTGCCTGCACCAGCACCGGCGGCACGATGTTCGGCGCCACATGCCGCACCGCCACCCGCCACGGCGGGTTGCCCAGCGCCCGCGCCGCCTCGACATACTCGTTCGTCGCCGCGTCCATCGTGGCGCCGCGCGCCACCCGCACGAACACCGGCGCCGCCGTCACGCCGATGGCGATCATGGCGTTGGTCAACGCCGGGCCCAGGAACGCGGCCAGCGCGATCGCCAGGATCAGGAACGGGCACGCCAGCATCGCATCCACCAGCCGGCCCACCACCATATCCACCTTGCCACCCAGGAACCCCGCTAGCAGCCCCACCGGCACCCCGATCCCCGCCGCGATCAGCACCGACACGACGCCCGCCAGCAACGACGCCCGCGCGCCGAAGATGACGCGCGACAGCACATCCCGCCCGTTCTCGTCCGTGCCCATCCAGTGCGCCCAGGACGGCGCCTTGCGCACCAGCGTCCAGCTTGTCGCCGTAGGGTCGAACGGCGCCACCAGCGGTGCCCCCACCGCGACGATCACGAACACCGCAATGACGACGAACCCGGCCACCGCCGCAGGCCGGGCGCGAAACCGGCGCCACGCCAGCACCGCCGGGCTGCGCGGCGCCATGGGCCCCGCCGCCGCGGCGCTCATGCCGCGCGCATCCGCGGGTTGATCACGGTATACAGCACATCCGCCAACAAATTCAGCAGGATGTACAGGCACGCCGTCACCAGCACGACGCCCTGCACCACCGGATAATCCCGGTTGAACACGGCATCGACCACCAGCTTGCCAAAGCCCGGGATGCTGAACACCTGCTCCGTCAGCACCGCGCCCGACAGCAAGGTTCCAAGCTCCAGCGCCCCCAGCGTCACCACCGGGACCAGCGCATTCCGAAAGGCGTGCCGCAGCACGACCCGCCACTCGCTCAGCCCTTTGGCCCGCGCCGTCCGCACGTAATCCTGGTCCAGCGCCGTCAGCATCGCGCTGCGGGTATGCCGCATCAGGATCGCGGAGATCGCGTTGCCCAGCACGAACGCCGGCATGATCGTCGTCGCCAAGGACTGCCGCCAGTCCTCCGTCAACGGCACATAACCGGACGGCGGCAGCCACCCGAGCTGCACCGAAACCAGCAGGATCAGCATGATGCCCAGCCAGAAGTTCGGCGTCGACAGCCCCGCCAGCCCCACGAAGTTGGCCACGTAATCCAGCGGCCGGTTGCGGAACACCGCCGAAAGGATCCCCATCGGCACCCCGATCGACAGCGCGATGACGAACGCCATGCCGGCCAACTGCATCGTCACCGGCAGCTTCTGCAGGATCAGCTGCGCCACCGGCTGCCGGATCCGCCAACTGAACCCCAGGTCGCCCCGCAGCACGCCCCCGATCCAGTGCAGATACTGAACCGGCAGCGACCGGTCCAGCCACAGCTCCGCCCGGATTTGCGCCAGCACCTGCGGATCACCCCGCTCCTCCCCGGCCAGCACCACGGCCGGGTCGCCGGGCATCAACTGCTGCAGCGCGAACACCAGCACGCTGACCAGCAGGATGGTCGGCAGCACCTGGACAAGTCGGGCGCCGAAGTTGCGCACCTACTTCGCCAGGCTCACGCCCTGCAACCGGATCATCCCGTCCGGAACCTGGCCGAACCCGCTCACCCGGGCGGACATGCCCACCAGGTTCTCCTGCTGCCACAGATACATGATGGGCAGGTCCTGCCGCGTCTGCGCCCACATCTCCGCATACGCCGCCCGCCGCTCCGGGATGCCGGACACCGCCCGCGCCTTTTCCAACGCCGCGTCGACCTTGGCATTCGAATACTTGCCGTCGTTGAACGGCGAGTCCGTATGCACGAACCCATACAGGTTCCCGTCCGGATCGACCCGGCCAGACCACGCCGTCAGGAACGCCTCGTACTCCCCCCGCGTCGCCGCCGACAGCGCCGACGCGTATTCGGATGCCGTCAGCCGGATGTCGAACCCGGCCTCTGCGGCCATCGACTGGATGATCTCGCCCGCCTGCTTCAAGTCCGGGTTGTTCGGCACCGTCATGTTCACCACGACCGGCAGGGCCACCCCCGCCTCTTTCAGCAAGGCCTTGGCCTTCGCCACATCCCGCCCCGCCGGCTGGATGTCGTTCAGATAGAACGCGCTGCTGGGCGCCACCGCCTGCGCGGTGGGCTTGTACAGCCCGTTATAGATCACCTGCACCATCGCCTCCCGGTCCAGCGACAGCTCCAGCGCCCGCCGCACCCGGCTGTCCTGCCCCAGCGGCGTCTTCGACCGCGGCCCGTTGGCCACGTTGAACGCGATCGTCTGGAACCCCAGGCTGTTCATCGCCGCCAGCTTCAGCTTCGGGTTCTTCTTCACCGCCTCCACATCCGTCGGCACGATCTGTTCCGACAGCTCGATGCTGCCCGCCTGCAGGTTTGCCAGCCGCACCGAGCTGTCGGGGATCGGCTGGTATGTCACCCGATCGAGCTTGATCGCGTCCGCGTTCCAGTACTGCGGGAACCGTTCCAGCGTGATCCGGTCGCCCACCACCCGGTCGACGAACCGGAACGGCCCGGCGCACACCGGCCTCTGCCCGAAATCCTTGCCCGCCGCCTCGGCCGCCTTTGGCGAGACGATCATCCCCGCACGGTCCGTCAACTGCGCCAGGAACGGCGACGACGGCGCCTTCAGCACGATCTTCACCGTCAGCGGATCGACCACGTCGACATGGTCCATCGCGTTGATCTCGGCCCGCCGGAAGCTGCCCGGCATCGTCAGGTGCCGCTCCAGCGAATACTTCACCGCCGCCGCGTCCATCTTCTCCCCGTCATGAAACACGACGCCCGGCCGCAGCCTGATCAGCAGCTCCACCGGCGAGGTCCACTCATACCCCAGCGCCAGTTGCGGCACGGTCTCCAGCTTTTCGTTGATGTCGAACAGCTTGTCGCACAGCCCGGCGAACACGATCCGGCTGACATAGGTCCGCGCCAGCGTCGGGTCCAGCGCGTCCGGGTCCTCCCGCAGCGCGATCCTGAACGTCTGCGCCTGGGCGGCAGCCATGACTGAAACGGCGGCAAGGGCTGCCAGAAGAAGACGGCGCATCGGGGGCTCCACGACATGATCCTGTGCTGCCTATCTGCCGGGCAATCCCGGTGCTGGCAAGCAGCCCACGGACCGGCTATCCGATCCCGATGTCCACCGGTCAGGAACCGTCCATGCGCCACTACAAGATCGCGTCAATCCCCGCCGACGGCATCGGCCCCGAGGTGATCGCCGCCGGGCTGGAGGCGCTGGCCGCCGTGGCCACGCGCGACGGCGGCTTCCAGCTCGACGTGACGCCCTACGACTGGGGCTCTGACCGCTATCGACGCCTGGGCGCGCTGATGCCGGAAGACGGCCTGGACCAGCTCCGCGACAAGGACGCCATCCTGTTCGGCGCGGTCGGCGCGGCCGACATCCCCGACCACATCACGCTATGGGGCCTGCGCCTGCCCATCTGCCAGGGCTTCGACCAGTACGCCAACATCCGCCCCACCCGCATCCTGCCCGGCGTCCAGGGCCCCCTCCGCAACGTCGGCCCCCAGGACCTCGACTGGCTGATCGTGCGCGAGAACAGCGAGGGCGAATACTCCGGCCACGGCGGCCGCGCCCACCGCGGCCTGCCGGAGGAAGTCGCCACCGAAACCAGCATCTTCACCCGCCGCGGCGTGGAACGCATCATGCGCTTCGCCTTCGCCGAGGCCCGGAAACGCCCCCGCAAGCACATCACCGTCGTGACCAAAAGCAACGCACAGAGACACGGCATGGTCTTCTGGGACGAGATCGCGCTGCAGGTCAGCAAGGAGTTCCCCGACGTCACCTGGGACAAGGAGCTGGTGGACGCGATGACCACCCGCATGGTCCTGAAGCCCCGCAGCATCGACACCGTGGTGGCGACAAACCTCCACGCCGACATCCTCAGCGACCTGGCCGCCGCCCTGGCCGGCTCCCTCGGCATCGCCCCCACCGGCAACGTCGATCCCGAACGCCGCTTCCCCAGCATGTTCGAACCCATCCACGGCAGCGCCTTCGACATCACCGGCAAGGGCATCGCGAACCCGGTCGCCACCTTCTGGACGGCGTCGCTGATGCTGGAACACCTGGGAGAACCCGCCGCCGCCAGCATGCTGATGCGCGCGGTCGAGCAGGTCTGCGCGGCGGGGTTGTTCACGCCGGACCTGGGCGGCAAGGCGACGACGGTGGAGGTGACGCGGGCAGTGTGCGAGGCGGTGAGAGGGGCCAATTAGTCGCTCGCAGGCAGTCGTCCCCTCAAGCCTGTGGATGTCGACGTAGGATGGGTGAAACCCCATAGGCGTAAAGCTAGTTGTCTCGGCGTCAGCTGTGGACAGAAATTCACCGTCATGGTCGTGCTTGACACGACCATCCACGCGGTCGGGCAAGCACAGGCCGTCAATCCGTCGTAACCCCTGGAGCCGCATCGCCCGGCCTCAGTCGAACGCCCACATTGCTGACGATCGACCTAATGACGCTGGCTTGGGTTGGTCATCCCGACGATCCGCCCCGAAACCAGCTCGTAGAGCATGATCGCTTCAGGTAGATGAAGCGATCCTGCTCTAGTTTGTTGATTAAGAACGCGGAATCTCGTTTCAGGTCCAAGCAACCTGAAACGATACCGCTCTAGGGCCGCGTGTCTACTCGACCGGCCAGGAACGCATCGAACGCCGCGATCGCACCCACCCCCGACCCCTACCTTAAAAAAAGGCTAGGAAAGCCGCCCCCTAAGCCGCCTTCGTCACCCCCGGCGTAACCTCGAACCGAGCCCCCGCCGCCTGCCCTGCCGTGAACGCGTCCGTCAGCACCCGCCGCCCCTTCGCGACCCCCTTCGCCCGGAAAGCCATACCCAGCTTCGCCAGCTCGTCTTCCACCACCGCCGCCTTCATCGGCACCAGGTCCCGCCCCGTCTCGCTCCGCTGCGTCGCCGACCTGGCCTCCCGCAGCGCATGCAGCTTCCCGCAAATTCCCCGCGCCAACCCGATCTGGAACGAGTTCGTCGCCGTCCGCCGCTCGCCTGCCATCGACGCATACAGCGCGCCGGCGCGGAACGCGTCCGTCTCCGTGTCGAACGCCCGCTCGACCATCTCATACAGATACTGCGCCGCCGCCACGTCCCCGCGCAGCCCGAAGAACACGTAGCGCAGCTCCTCCCCCTTCGCCTGCTCCATCCACGTCCGGCAGCCGAAGAACGCCGCGATCCCCGTTACGCACGTGTCGATCGGCGCCATCCGTCGCCGGGTCGTCTGGATCCCGATCCCCTCGCAAGGCTGCGCGCGGAACTCGAGCTCCCCCAACGACAACCCATGCCGGTCCAGCAATTCCGCCGCCTTCTCGGCCGCCGCCAGCGCCTCCTGCTCCGTGCAGCCCTGCGCCACCGTCTTGGCCCGCAGCGCCTGGATCCGCTTCACCAGCCCCTCCAGCGCCGGGTCGTCGACGCGCGCGGCGCCTCCCCCCGGCAGCGACCCGCGCAACGTCGCGAACAGCGCGCGAACCTTGGGCGACGCCTGCCCGCCCGCGGCATCCACCGCGCGACCCACCGAATCCAGCGTTGTCTTGCCCGACCCACCCCGCTCCCGCCGCGCCACCGTCTCCAGTTGCACCAGCAGAAGCCGCTCGAACGCGGCCGCCATCTCCCCGACCCCGGCCTCTCGCGCCAGAACCGCCGCCATCAGCGCATCCACGATCGTCGCCTGATCCGCAAGCTGCCGCGTCCTCGCCAGCAGCGCCTCGTCTGCCGCCCCACCCTCCAGCGCCGCCCAGCCCATCGCCGCCGCAAACAGCGGCCCGCCTTCGCCGCCAAGCAGCCCGTCCCCAAAATCCTCGGCCGGCCGGTTCAACCCGGGCACATCCAGCGTCCCATGCCGCACCACGTGCCCATACACCGCCTCCGCCCAGCGCGCCCCCGCCGCCGCACCCGGCCGTCCCGCCGCCGCATGCCCGGCCGCAACACCGAACGCCGCCTCGTCCAGCAGCGTCACCGCACCGGCCACGCACGCGAAATCAGGCCCCATCAGCACCACCCGGCCGAACACCGCCATCCCCACAGGCAGCATCGGCAGCCCCGGCGCCGCCACCGTCAACACCTCATCCGACAGCACATCCCGCACCCGCAGCACGTGCGCCCCCGCCAAGCCCTCCACCCGCAGCAGCCGGAACCGAGCCTGGCGCAGCGCCGCGCACGCCGCCGCCTCCCTGCCGGAAGCCCCGGTCCGGCTCTTGGCCAGCCGATCGAACGCCGTCTTTCCGGTCCAACTGGGCAGCGACAGCAGATAATCGACCGACAGCAGCATCGCATCCGCCGCCATCGCCACCATCCGGTCCTCGGACGCCTCGCTCGGCCCGCGCCCCACCCAGCCGCGCACCGTCGCCTCGCTCCGGTCCCGCGCCAGGAAACGGACGGCCGCCCCCACCAGCGCGTCGACAAGCGCGCACGAGTCCATCAGATCAGTCTCAACAGCTGCCCCACGCGACATGCCCGACTCCCTTTGAACACCCCACCCTAGCAAACCGGCCCCGAGTCGGAAGCAGAGCCAATCCACTCCGGTAGTGTCTTAGTTTGAGCGGTTTGAAAGTGAGCTGGTCTGCGGTAGGTTAGCGGCTCGCGGCAGGAACGAAGCGTAACGCCAATCCAACCACAGCTACGCCTATGGTAACGATTGCGCCTATCACCCAAAGACCACCTTGTACGAAACGAATCTTGCCCCGCACATCATCGATTTTCGTTCCATGCGATTCGACATCGGATATGAGTCTGTCTGTTTTGGTGGCCATCTGCGAGACCGACTTTTGTACCTCCATGATCGCTTGCAGCGTAAAACTGTGATCTATCATCTGCGGCCGTGGAGGGGGGACATCAGCAAATTGGGTCGGGGGGCCTTCGTCGCTTGGCGCAGTCGTGCGACTGCGACTAGCCATTGGTGGCCCCGGCTTCAAGTTTGGCCTTGATCCAGTCCCAAGTCGTGCCAGGAGCGCGTCCGTAGTAGCCTGAGGTAGCAAACACGATCCCCGAACCGACGGGCGGCTCAAGCGAGTTTGGATCGACTATCCCAAGCTTCGCCGTGAGATCGACAGCAGTCCCATTGGCTGAAATAAGCCATTGATTTTCCGTTATCTTAAGATGATCGTTGGGGAACGCAGAGACAATCTTCTGCGCCAATGCCGGCTGCTCTATCGGTAGAAGGACCGCAAAGACCGTCATCTATCCACCCCTGTGGATTTCAAACCATTTGGCGACAAACCCCTATGGACAAGGATGACGCTCGAACAAAGAACTTTAGCGCTGATTTTCAGCATCCCGCGCCTTTCGCTGTGCATAGATGAGGTTGCGGCCAGACACGAGCGGATTGGCTTGGGGCGACCTCCCGCCAGGGTGGGGGCCAGGGTAACGGCCCCGGGCAGCAAGTACCCAACTCAACCTGCAAACCTCAGAAATGACTCCACCCCGTCCCCGAAAACCCGAAGGCAAGCCCCCCCCGCATCCAGCACCCGAACCCCATCCCCCGCCACGAACCGCCCGATCCGCGCCACCCCGATCCCCAAATCCCCCGCCGCCGAGAC
>JAYUCA010000144.1:0-6406 GCA_043740535.1 Rhodospirillales bacterium
CGTCTCGCGGTTGCCATGCGTCCACGGATCCTTTGCGGACGGGCCGGACAGCGCCGTGTGCATCAGCGCCGCATCCGTCACCGTCCGGGTGATCGGTCCGCCATAGGTGTAGTTGCCGAACGCGTCCAAGGCGCTCTCCCACGGTACTGCCCCCAGCGTCGGCTTGTGCCCCACCACCCCGCAGCACGCCGCCGGGATGCGGATCGACCCGGCCCCGTCCGTCCCCAGCGCCAGCGGACCCAGCCCGGCCGCCACCGCCGCCGCCGCCCCGCCGCTGCTGCCGCCCGACGTGCGCGACAAGTCCCACGGGTTCGGCGTCGTGCCGAAGCTGGGCCCATCGGTCAGCCCCTTGTGCCCGAATTCCGGCATCCGCGTCTTGCCGACCAGGATGCACCCGGCGGCATGGAGCCGTGCCGCGATCGCGTCGTCGCGGGCAGGAATATTGTCGGCGAAGATCGCGCTGCCGTGGGTGGTCAGGATCCCCGCGGTCTCGACCTGGTCCTTGATGCTGACCGGCACGCCATGCAGCGGCGGCAGCGGCGCGCCTTCCATGACGGCGCGCTCGGCCTCGCGCGCCTGGAACCGGGCGCGGTCGGTCGTGACGGTGACGAACGCGTTGAGCCTGGGCTGCGTGCGCTCGATGGCGGCCAGCACCGCCTCGGTCAACTCCACCGGTGACAGCTTCTTCTGCCGGATCAGCGACGCGGCGCGGCTGGCGGAAAGTCTGAGCAGCTCGTCCATCATGGCACTCCTTCGATGGCCGCGATGATACGTGGCCGGTCACAATCGACAACCTCCGCCGCCATCACGCGGCAGAGCATCCGCTTGACGACGCGGCCAAACCTGCGGCATGTCCGCCGCACCGGAATGTTGTTCAACAGCCACCTTTTCCTGCTCGGCTTCCTGCCGGCGGCGATCCTTCTTTACCAGCTTGCGGGAAGGTCGCAGCAGGCCCGCATCCTGGTGCTGCTCGCCCTTTCACTTGTGTTCTATGGCTGGTGGGATATCCGCTTCGTTCCCTTCCTTCTCGGCAGCATCCTGCTCAACTGGGCCGCCGCCCGACTTTTCGCCATGAACCGCCGCCGCGCCGTCGTCACCGCCGCCATCGTGCTGGATCTCGCCATCCTCGGCCTGTTCAAATACGCGGACTTCTTCGCTGGCAGCGCCGCCTTCCTCGCTGGTGCAGACGTCTCCCCGCTCGGCTTCGTGCTGCCGCTCGGCATCAGCTTCTTCACCTTCCACCACATCATGTATCTTGCCGACCTGCGCCGCGGCCGGGCCCCGCTCGTCACACTGGACCGCTACGCGCTCTATATCTGCTTCTTCCCGCAGGCGATCGCCGGCCCCTTGTCCCGTTGGGCGGAGGTGGGCGCCCAGTTCGGCCAGCGCCTCGCCGCGCCGGGGTGGGAGCGTCGAGCCGCCCTTGCCGCGACCTACGTAACCCTCGGCCTGGTCCAGAAGGTCGTGCTGGGCGACCCGTTGGGTCAACTGCTGGACCCTGTCTACGCCGCCGCCCAGAACAGTCCGGGGAATGGCGTGGTCCCGGACGGCGCCGCCTGGCTTGCGCCCTTCTTCATCTTCGAGGTGTTCTTCGATTTCGCGGGCTATTCCAACATCGCCATCGGTCTGGCGCTGCTGTTCGGCGTGGAGCTGCCCGTCAACTTCGATGCGCCGTTCCGCGCCCGCAGCATCCTGGGGTTCTGGCAGCGCTGGCACATGACGCTTGGGCGCTTCCTGCGCGACTACGTGTTCTTGCGCCTGGCCGACCTGCGCGTCGCCGGTTGGCGGCACACCATGCCGCAGTATGCGCTCGCGATCATGGCGACGATGGGATTGTGCGGCCTGTGGCACGGCGCGGGCTGGACGTTCGTGATCTGGGGCTTGCTCCAGGGTGCTGCGATGCTGGCCGCCCTCGGCTGGCGGCGCCGTTTCCCGGCGCTTCCGGCAGTGGTGGGCTGGGCGGCCACGATCCTGTTCTGCATGCTGACGTCCGTGCTGTTCCGGGCCGGGTCGCTGCATGCGGCGTGGACGCTGTTTGCGGCGCTGCCCGTCCTGCCCGGCATCGAGCTCGTCCGGCAATCCTGGCTGGCCGGCGCCGCGGCAGCCTTGGCGGTGGCGCTGCCGGCCGCCCGGGTCCTGTGTCCGCGGATCGTCGATCTGCCGACGGTGCTGGCCCCCGCCGTGCTGGGCCTTGTTGGCCTGCTGATCCTGATCCAGCTTGGCGGCACGGAATCCTATGACTTCATCTATTTCCAGTTCTGACCCGCGCGCCCCCGAGGCTGGCGCCGCCTGGAACGCCGCGCGCCTGCGCCGCTGGGTGGCGACGTTCGCTGCGGTCTTCGGCGGCGGCATCGTTGTCCTCTATGCCACCCTGATCCTGATCGATCCCTTTGACAGCGGGCGCTTCCCCAGCCTTGGCCTGCGTGGCGTCAGCGACCGCAACCTTCGCACCTCCCACGTCAGCCGCGGCCGTGACCCGCAGTTCGACTCCGCGATCTTCGGCAACTCGACCGGCCAGGCCATCGACCCCGCCATCCTCTCGGCGCGCACCGGCCTGCGCTTCACCCAGCTGACGTTCACCCAGGCCGGCCCGCGGGAGGTGCTCTCCGTGCTCGGCTGGTTCGTCGCCCACCACCGCAGCGTCGGCGCCGTCGTGCTCGTTGCCGACGATCTCTGGTGTTCTGGCGACGCGAAGATGCCGCAGCGCTACCCGTTCCCCGGCTGGCTCTATGGCGGCGACTTCGAATACCTTGCCCACGTGCTCAACTGGAAGTCGCTCGATCGTGTGATATGGCGGCTCCAGCTCGCCCTGGGCCGGCGCAAGCCGAACGACCAGGTCGGCTTCTTCGGCTATTTCGAGCAGCATTTCTACTACGCGAGCCCCACCATCCCCCCCGACCTGACCCCGGCGGAGGCGAACGCGGACTTCGTCTGGATCGACCGGCTGCGTCAAACCCTCGCCGATTTCGCGCCCGACGGCACGCTGTCGCAGGCGTCGCTGGTCGTGGTCGCGCCCCCCGTCTACGTCGACTACCTGCCCCCCGAGGGCAGCCGCCGCGCTGGCCGGGTTGCACGGTGCAAGGCAGCCCTGGCCGCCGTGGCCGCGCGCACCGCGCGGGGCGCCTTGGTCGATCGGCGGATCGACACGCCGGATGTCCGCTCCGAGGATAACTTCTTCGACCGCATCCACTATCGCCCGCCCTTGGCCCGCAGCATCGAGGACGCCATCGTCGCAACGCTGGCCGGCGACGTCCCCGGGAGGACCCATGATGCCCTCAAACAATGAGGCGGACGTGCGCCTTTGGTGCACCGGATACCTCGGCACCGCGCTGCGCCGTCCTGCGGACCGCATCGACCCCGACGCCGACTTCGCGAGTCTCGGCATGGATTCCGCCGAGATGCTGTTCCTCGTGACCGCCCTTGAGGACCGTTGGGGCCTCGATCTCCCGTCCGACCTGCCGCTCGATCATCCCAGCGTGGCGGCGTTGTCCCGGCATATCGCGGCCCTGCTTCTTGCGAAGCCGCAGGCGTGACCGCCCTTTCTGGCGCGGACTCCATCATCGACCACCTCGCGCACCAGGCCGGGCTGCGGGGCGGCCGGCCATCCTTCACCGCCCTGCCGGAGAAGGGCGGCGAGCCCCGCCGCCTGAGTTTCGCCGAAATGGACCATCGGGCGCGCGCCCTCGCCGCCCGCCTGTTGCAGACCGCGGCGCCCGGGGACCGCGCCGTCCTGCTGTTCCAGCCCGGCCTCGACATGGTCCTGGCCATTCTCGGCTGCCTCGCCGCCGGCATCGTCGCCGTGCCGCTGATGCTGCCGCGCCGCGCCGGCGCCCGCGATGCCAGCCTGGCGATCCTGGACGACTGCGCGCCGCGCCTGGCGCTCACCAGCCGGGACGTGATGGCGAACCGCCAGGACATGGTCGAGCGGTTCGGCGCGGCGTTCCGATGGATCGAGGTCGATGCGGACCTGGCGCCCCCGGCGGACATCCCGGCGCTGAGGCGGCCGCGACGCGACGACCTGGCGCTGCTGCAATATACCTCCGGCTCCACCTCCACGCCCAAGGGCGTCATGGTCACGCACGGCAACCTGCTGGCCAATCTCGAGATGATCCGCGCCGCCATGGCCAACACGGAGCATTCGACCACCCTCGGCTGGGTGCCGCTGTTCCACGACATGGGCCTGGTCATGCAGGTGATGCAGCCGCTTTATGTCGGCGCGCATTCCGTGCTGATGCCGCCGGCCGCGTTCATGCAACGACCGCTGAGCTGGCTGCGCGCGATCAGCGCCCACCGTGCGGAGGTCACCTGCGCGCCCAACTTCGCCTTCGACCTGTGCGTCAGCCGCTTCCGGCCAGATCAGATGGACGGCATCGACCTGTCCTGCCTGAAAGTGGCGTTGAACGGCGCCGAGCCCGTGCATGCCGCGACCATCGAGCGCTTCGCGGCAACCTTTGCCCCCTATGGGTTCGACCCTGCGGCGATGTATCCCGGTTATGGCCTGGCCGAAGGCACGCTGCTCGTCAGCGGGTTTCGTCGCGGCGACGGCGCATCGTGGCAACCCGTCAGCAGGGCCGCCCTGCAGGATGGCCGCGCCGTCGCCCCCGGCCCCGCGCCTGACGCCGACATCCAACGTGCGGTCGCCTGCGGGCGGAGCCTGCCGGGGGAGCGCATCGCGATCGTCGATCCCGAGCGTCTGACGGAGCGGCAGGCCGGGCATGTGGGTGAGATATGGGTCAGCGGGCCGAACGTCGCCCAGGGCTACTGGCAGCGCCCCGACGCGACGGCCGCGGCCTTCGCGGGCAGGATCGCCGGCGCCGTCGACGGGGCGGCCTGGTTGCGCACCGGGGACCTCGGGTTCCTGGACGAGGCCGGGGGCCTGTACGTGACCGGCCGCATCAAGGACGTGATCGTCATCCGCGGCGCCAACCACTATCCGCAGGACATCGAGCGCACCGTGCAGGACGCCCATCCGGCGCTGCGGCGGGATGGGGGGGCCGCCTTCTCCGTGCTGGACGAGGACGGCACGGAACGGCTCGTGGTGGTGCAGGAGATCGACCGCACGCAGCGCCACGGGCTGGACACGGACGACGTGATCGCCTGCATCCGCGCGGCGGTGGCGACCGGGCACGAGCTTGCCCTGCATGATATCGCGCTGATCCGCCCGTCGACCCTGCCGAAAACGACCAGCGGCAAGACCCAGCGCAGCCTGGCACGGCGCCTGTGGCAAGACCGGGCGCTGGACCTGGTGTAATAGCGACGGCACTCAGTACTGCCGTCATCGCGAGCCCTTGCGAAGCGATCCACGACCGATTGATCAGGTCTGGCCGCCCTGGACTGCTTCGCAAAAGCTCGCTGTGACGGATGCGGATCGGTCAACGCTTAATATCCCTGGCATTATATCTTCGTGGCCATAACGGAGGGTCCGCCTATGTTGCATCGTCGCACCGTCATAGCTGCCGGGGCCGCCGGGGCCGCCGCAGCGATCGCCCGCCCCGCCCGCGCATCCGGCCGCAGCCTGGACCTGGTGCTTGAATCCGAGGCGGTGATCCTCGACCCCTACGCCACCACCGCCGCCATCACCCGCACCTTCGGCTACCACGTGTTCGACACGCTGTTCGCCACCGCCGAGGACGGCACGATCCACCCGCAGATGGTCGGACGCTGGCAGGTGGCGGCCGATGGCCTGGAGTGGCGGTTCGAACTGCGCGAAGGCCTGCAATGGCACGACGGCCCGCCCGTCACGGCCGCGGACTGCATCGCCAGCCTGAACCGCTGGATGCCGAAGGACCCGCTGGGCCGCATGCTCGCCGCCGTGACCGACCGGCTCACGGCGCTCGATCCCCGCGTGTTCGCGATCCGGCTGACGGAGCCCTTTCCCCTGATGCTCGACGTGCTGGGCAAACCCAACGCCGTCGTGCCCTTCATGCTGCCCGAGCGCCTCGCCGCCACCCCAGGCGACAAGCGCATCGCCGAGATCGTCGGCTCCGGCCCCTTCCGCTTCCGTCCGGACCTCTGGCGCCCCGGCGACCGCATGGTGCTGGACCGCAACGCCGCCTACGTGCCGCGCCTGGAAAAACCAAGCTTCCTCGCCGGCGGCAAGATCGCCCGCGTCGACAGCCTGGTGCTGCGCGTGATGCCGGACGACGCGACGGCCGCCAACGCGCTGGTCAACGGCGAGGTCGATTACGTCCAGTACGTCTCCTTCGACCAGCTCGACCGCCTGGCGCGCAGCCGCGGCGTCGGCGTGATGACCCTGGGCGGCATCCACATGTTCCAGGGCAACTTCCGACTGAACCACGCCACCGGCCCCTTCACCGACCCGGCCGTCCGCCGCGTGCTGTGGCACCTGGTGGACCAGGCCGAGATCATGAGCGCGATCGGCATCGCCAAGCCCTTCGCCGCACCC
>JAYUCA010000145.1:0-2279 GCA_043740535.1 Rhodospirillales bacterium
GCGCATGACGATCTGGCCGCGGACGATGGTGGCGATTGGCCAGCCGGTCACCTGCATGCCGGCGAAGGGGGTCCAGCCGCAGGGCGAGGCGAGCCACGATTCCTCGATCCGCCGTTGCTGCTTCATATCGACCACGGTGAAGTCGCCGTCATAGCCAGCCGCCAGACGGCCTTTGCCGACGGCGCCGTAAACCCTGGCCGGACCGGCGAACATCAGATCGACCATGCGGGCGAGCGATAGGCGCCCGGCGTTGACGTGATCCAGCATGATCGGCACCAGGGTTTGCACGCCGGTCAGGCCAGCGGGGCAATCCGGCCACGGCAGTCGTTTCTTATCGCGCGGGTGCGGTGCGTGGTCCGATCCGATCGTATCGACCGTGCCGTCGTTGATCGCCTGCCACGCCGCATCCCGGTGTTCCCGCCCGCGGATCGGCGGGTTCATGACGCCGAACCCCTTCAGCCGTTCGTAGCAGTCGGGGGCGACCTGGGTCAGGTGGTTGACCAGCACCTCGCAGGTCGCGATGTCGCGGTAATCTTGCAAATACGCCAGTTCTTGCGCGGTCGAAACGTGCAGGATATGCGCCGGGCGGCCGGTCTTGCGGGCCAGCGCCATCAGGCGGCGGGTGCCGAGGAACGCACACTCCTCGTCACGCCAGACGGCGTGGTTGGCGAAGGCGTCACCGGTCTTGAACATCGGCTTGCGCTCGACCAGCCGATACTCGTCCTCGCTGTGATACGCGATCGGGCGGCGCCCGCTGCGCATCACCGCCTCCAGGCCCGCGTCGTCCTCGATCAGCAGATCCCCGGTCGAGCTGCCGGCGAAGACTTTCACCGCGCACACCCCGGCCTCCAGCTCCAGCGCCGCAAGCTGCGGGATATTGCTGCGGGACGCGCCGACATACAGGCCGAGGTCGCACCAGGAGGCGCGTTCGGCGTAGCCCTGCTTCCACGCGACCTGGTCGGCGGTCGTGATGCTGGGGCTGGTGTTCGGCATGTCGAAGGCGGCGACGATGCCGCCGAGCACGGCGCCCCTGCTGCCGGTCGGGATCGATTCGACCGCGGGGTCGCCGGGGTCGCGGAAATGCACGTGCGGGTCGATCAGGCCCGGCAGGACATGCAGCCCGGCGGCATCGACCGTCTGCCCGGCCGTGGCGCCAGCGCCCACGCCGATCGCGGCGATGCGGCCGTCGCGCACGCCCACATCGGCGGCGGCCTCGCCCCAGGGCAGCACGACGGCGCCGCCGCGGATCAGCAGGTCAAAGTGTTCGGCCATGTTCAGCCCCCCAAAGCCTCGAAGACAGTCCCGTCCGGCGCGCGCCCTTCGACATGCGCCCGGTGCCACAGCGCGTAGAACAGCAGCGCCCAGGCTGCAAACCCCTCGCGCCGTCCGCCCGCCGCGCGGAACAGCGCTGCCACGCGGTCCGGGCGGGCGATCTCCGCCACGCCGGGCTGGGCGGCGACCAGCGGCCCCAGCCGGGCGCCCTGGCCGGCGATCCATGCGCCGATCGGCACCGTGAAGCCCTGCTTCGGGGCAAAGGGCCGGGCCTGGGGCAGCGCCGTCTCCAGCCATCGGCGCAACAGATACTTCCCTCGCCCGCCCTGCACCTTCAGCGCGTCCGGCAGCCGGAACCCGGCCACAGCCACCGCCGGGTCCAACATAGGGGTGCGGCCCTCCACGCCGTGCGCCATCAGGCAGCGGTCGAGCTTCAGCAGCAGGTCGTGCGGCAGCCAGTCCGCCATGTCCGTCGCCTGCGCCACCTGCAGGCGGGACCGGCCGGGCAGCGCCGCAGCGCCCTCGCTGGCCGACAGCCCGTCGCGCCAGCCGACCGGCTGGGCCCGCAGCACGTCCAGCCGGTCGAATGTGCCACGCCCGCGCATCAGCCGGCCGCCCTGCCACCACGGGCGCATCGCGCTGCGGTAGCGGCCATAGCCGGCAAAGATCTCGTCGCCGCCCTCGCCGCACAGCACGACCTTGACGTCCGGGCGGGCCTGGCGGGCGAGGAACCAGCTGGGGATGATCGCGTAGTCGGCAGCCGGGTCGTCCATGCAGGCGACGATCGCCGGCAGGTGCTGCCACACCATGGCCTCGGTGATTTCCAGCGTTTCATGGCGGGCCCCGGCGGCGCGGGCGACGGCGGCGGCGTGGACCCGCTCGTCCGCGGCGCCCGGCGAGGCGAAGCCGGCGGTGTAGGCCAGCACCTTGCCGGCGTTCAGCCGCGCCATGCAGGCCAGGATGGCCGCACTGTCGACGCCGCCCGACAGGAACATGCCGAAGGGCAC
>JAYUCA010000146.1:0-6417 GCA_043740535.1 Rhodospirillales bacterium
AACATAGACAGCACCACGGCTTCTGGCCGCATGATGATGCAGATGCTCGGCGCTTTCGCCGAATTCGAGCGCGCCATGGTCCGCGAGCGAACCCAGGCCGGTCTTCGCTCGGCACGAGCTCAGGGCCGCCAAGGCGGCCGGAAACCCAAACTCTCGCCCGAGCAACAAGCCGAGGTTCTCACCATGTTGACCGCCGGCCGCTCCGCCGCTGATGTCGCCCGACTCTTTCGCGTTCATCGCGCCACAATCAGTCGTATTGCCAGCGCCGCGAGACGATGAGCCACCCGTTGGGCACGTTATGTTCCCCGAGTTGGCCGTTTTCCGACCTATGAGGTGACTGGGCCTAAAATGAGTTATTTTTTCAGGGCGGGAATTGGCGGGACGGCAATACGCTGACCAGAAATTCGATTTTTTAAAACTCCAGACGAAGCCGGCGCGGGCTTTGTGCGTCCGGAGCAGGGCTGCAGCCCCACATCGACCCAGTTTGGGCCCTGAAGGCCGAAAAATCTTTGTCCATGCCAGCGACGTTCGCTGCGATAAATCCTATGTCGCGATACGTACCTTTGCCGGGATTTACCCCAAGTTGGACGCCATGATTGCACGCAATAAATGGCCATCTTGTATCGACCTCCGACTGGACTCAGGCTCTCCACATCGAAATCGCCGGAATTTTGTCCGTGTTCTCGTTTCTTACCGTGCAGTTTTACGCGGATGGGCCTTCCGGCCCTAACTGCGGGCGTGCATTCGCGCTAAAGGTTGCTGATGACCCGTCCGCGTGCGAGCAGACCAGCAGCGGCGCCGCGTTCGATGGGGATGCCCTTTGCGGTGCCGATCTCCAGGACCCGCTCTGGCGTCAGCGCGCTCAGCTGCGCCACCGTCTTGACGTTGGCTGCCGCCAAGGCCGCGCTCAGCGCCGGGCTGACGCCTTCCAGCTGGGCTACGTCCGCTTCGGTTGCCGCCGCCCCGGGCTGCAGGCCGACACTCGCGCGGACCTTCGTGTCCGCGCCGATCCCCTTGAGCAGCGACACATCCTGATCGCCGAGCTTGGCGACCATCGCGTCCAGGTTGGCGAAGGATTGCGTGTCGGGGATGGTCGCGAGCACGTCCGACAGCTTTTGGCCGTCCTGGGTCGGGCGGTCGCCGAAGCGGGCGACGAGTTCGCCCTTGGTGACCGGGCCGGTGAAAGCCGCGCGGATGTCGGCGTCGCGGCCGATCACCTCGGCGGCCTTGGGCGCGCGCGTCTCGGCGGTGGGGGGCAGGCTGATGGTCTCCGCATCCGGCAGGTTGATCAGCTTGCCGTCGGTGTCCTGCCAGACCATCACGGACTTGTCGAAATATTTAGTTTTCCCAACGAACTGGAAGCCGCGGCCGATCGGACCCGTGGGCGTCGGCGCCGTCAAGTTGGGGCGCACCCCGGCGATGTCGCCGTTGATACGGTTCAACTCGGACGCAATCTCGGTGAGCGACCCGGCGAGCGTCGCGCGCATCGCCGACATGCAGGTGGCCGCCTGCGCCATCAGCGCGCCAAGCCGGTCGAGGTCGCGCTCGATGCGGTGGAAGCGTTCGTTGAACCCGTCCTCGGTCGGCGACTGCCCGGCCTGCACCGCGCTTTCCCCGTCCACCCAGTCGGCGTGGACAAATTCGCGGGCGAACGGCATGGGCTCGCACGCGGGCTCGGAGGCGTTGAAGGTGTGCGAATATCCGAAGGTGCGGCCGCGGCGAATCGAATCGCCGATCCAGAGGCCCACGATGTCGCGCGCGACATCCGCCTGGATGCCCGCGTTGGCGAGGCTCGTGTACGCGGTGCTGACGTTGATGCCCTGGTAGCTGAGTTCGCCTATGGTCATTTCACCCTCATTGCGCTGTGTCGGACGGGTCTGTCGGATTGGACGGCTCTTCCATGCCGCGCATTCGCGGCATGCGGAAGCGCCGATAGTGCCGCGCAAGCGTCGGCGGAAGGGGGTCGGGCCTGCCGTCGCCGTCGACGTCTACGTGGTGTTGCCGGAGCGACCATGTGTTGACCTCGACGCCCACGGGAAAGCAGCGTTCCAGCGCGTTCATCAAGCGTTCATAGCCTGCGAGATCGAGCACGGCGCCGTCCGGCATGTCGACGCGGATTTCGTAAGGGTCGGGCGATCCATCGCGGACGTAGCCGAGGGCGACGACGGCGACGAGACCGGGGCCGATGGCAGCGAGCGAGTTGCGAAAGCCGATATGGCCGACGGAGGCGTTGCCGCCGAGGCTCTCGATCGACCAGCGGATGCCGGTCGTGCGGCGCTCGCCGAGGTTCACGCCGGCCACCGGAAGGGGCGCGGCGCCCGCGACCAGCAGCACGTCCGTGGGTGTCAGCAGCGGCAGCAGGCTGACGACGCCGCCCTTGCGCAGTGCGGCGACGACGGCGGCAAGCGGCGCGGTGGCCGCCGGCGCGCCGGTCCGGATGTTGGCGGCGAGCCCCGCTTCCAGCCGGAGCACCACGCGGATTTCGGCGGGCAGCGCCGTCAGCGCCGCAAGCGTCGGCGCGGCGCGGGCCGCGACTGGCAGGTCGGCGCCCGCGAGCACCGGGACGGCCGGATTGATCGACGGCAGGTCCACCGCCGGGGCGATGGCGGCCGCGATATCCGCCTCGGCGATCTGCGTGAAGGTCCCGGGCGCCGCCGCCTCGGCGCGGTCCAGTGCGCTGGACAACGCGGCCGTGAGGCCCGGGTCGCCCGGGGCGTTGAACACCGCGCGGAGCGGACCGCGCGTGGCGACGGGCAGCGTGTCGCCGGTCTCCACGGTCAGGCCACGCGTGGGCAGATGCGAGACGTAGAGCGCGTCCGCCGACAGCCTATGCGCGGTGACGAGGCCCGCCGCGTGCCACAGCCATGCGAGCGTGCGGTCGCCAGCCGGTGGCAGGGTGGAGCGCGCGGCGCCGATCAGGGCCTCGGCTTCGTGATCGGCCGTGGGCAGGCGGGCGCCGTCGAGCAGCAGCGTGCGCAGAGCGTCGGCGTCGGCCGAAGCGGGCAAGGTAACAGCGGCGCCGAGACCGAGTTCGAAACGGCTGCCGCCGGTAGAATCCTGGGCGCGGGTGAGCGGGATCGGCGCGCCGTTCAGCGCAATGAGGATGCGCGCCGCGCGGTCCAGCGCGTCGGCCAAGCGGGTCGCGACCGCAGCGTCCGGGGCGGCGGGAAATTTCAGCGTGAGACGCGCGCGCGCGCGTTCCTGGGCGGCTCGCCGGTCGGGCGGCATCGGGCGTGCGGCGTGGATCGCGTCGCCCGGGCCGCCTTCATGCAGGAACACCATGCGGTCCGTCCGCAGATGCGTGAGCAGCGCCTGCCGCGGTCCATCGCCGCCGATGCCGACCAGCTTGATCGCGATCGCGAGCGGGTCGCCGGGCTCGGTCACGGTGACGCGGGGATCGACATCGGCCAGCAGCGCGCCGATCGCGGCCGGGGTGGGTGCGACGAACGGACGCCAGACGGCGAGACGGGCGCGATAGAATTCGTCGGGCTCGCGCGCGGGGATGGAGACGATTTCGGTACGCGCGGCGTTCCATGCGGGCACGCTGTCCAGGCGAGGCACGGCGAGTTCGGTGCCCACGCGGTCCAGCGCGTCATCGCCCGCGTGGCGCAGCGACCGCATGGCCGTGAGCACGCCCATCTCGCGCCGCAGTCGGACAGTTTCGGCCGCCAGCAGCGTCACCACGCGGCCGGTGGTGCCCTCGATGGTAACGATATCGATCCAGTCCGCGATCGCGGCCGGGTCGAGCGCGGCGCCTGCCACGGACGCGCCGAGTGCCAGCTTGCGCGCGGATGACGCCTCGCCGTCGCCGGCGAGCACGAGCGCGGACCCCGCCTCGCTCCAGGGCGCAAACCGCAGCGGGTCGAGAGCGAAGCCGTCGAGCGTCGCCGTGAGCGTTAGGCTCGTCACGCCCAGCGCGCGGCGCAGCACCACGAGTAGGGTTGGCCGGCGGGCGGATGGTAGCGCCACGGCGCCGTCCGCGCCGGGTGCGAAGACGCTGCGCAGTGCGCCCGCGGCTAGTGGCGCGGTCAGATGGTCGATCATTGCCGCCCCAGCGTCGGCGCCGCGCTCCGGACCGGGATCGGTCGCCAGGTCCGGGGAGAGATCGGACATCAGACGATCTGTAGCCGGGGTGGCGTTTCGAGTGCCACATAGACCGGAATGCGGTCCTGCCCAAGGTCGAGGTTGTTGCCCGATTGACCGCCGATGATCGGCATGCCCACGATCGGCAGGCCCGGCTCCCCCAGCCGGAAGATGTCTGGGGTGAAGACATGTCCACCGCCCAACTCGGCGGCGGTGGGGGCGGCGGGGAACTGCAGGAGTTGCACATTGCGCGCGTCGACGATGCCGGGTTCGCTCATCAGGGCCCAGATCACTTCGGACACGCGCACCGGCTCGCCGAACGGCAGGCCGTCGACGTAGCGTTGCAGCCGGGCGTGCAGGCGCGCGCGCAGTTCGGCCGCCGCCGCGGAGGCGTTGACCGTCGCCGCGGGCCCGGTCGGGAGCGGCAGGCCGCGCACCACAAGATTCGCGGCGACGCCAACGCACACCTCGGTCGCCTCGCGCAGCGTTGGGTAGATACCGACTGGGCGGACGTCCTCCAGCGCCTGCTCGATGGCCGTGCGCAGCCCGTCCGGGCCGCCCCAGATCGCGGCGGGCGTCGGCGCCACGAGGACGGAGAAGTAGTAGGGGTTGCCGAGGTCGCGCTCGGCGCCGAACAGGCGCTCGATGAAGTTGAAGTTGCCGAACACCGATTGGTTGAGGTCCAGCCCGCCGCGCAGATCCTGCACTTGCACCTGGCGGACGCCGGGGACCATGGAGACCGCCATCTCGACGGCTTGCAGCGTCCAGATCGAGCGGGGCGCGCGCAACAAAAGCTGGCGATAGCGCAGGTCGGGCCACAGCATCTCGCCGCCGGTGAGTTTCTGCGTATGCTCGATCCCAACCAGCAGCTTGCCCGCGCTCTGCTCGGCGTCATTGAGTTCTTGGAGCTTCGTGTCGGCGCGATGCCAGCGGTCGATTTTCTGCGGGTGGTCCGTGCCGACCATGGCGGATGGGTCCAGATTGTGCGTGGGGCCGGGGAAGAACGCTTCGACGCCGACCTCGCGTTGCTTGGCGGTGGGGCTGAGAACGACGGCTGCGGTCAGTGCCACGTGGTGACCGCCCGAGGTCAGCAGGCGCGCGCCGCGCGGGATGGCCAGGGCGGTATGGCCGCCCGGCAGGTCCGCGATCAGCTTGAGCACGATCGTGCCGGTGGCGCTCAGATGCGGGCGCGGCAGGCCGAGTTCTTCGCCAAGCCGCGTCAGCGCCGGGCCGCGGGCGGAGGAGACGAACATGTCGTCATACGTGCTCGCCAGCGCCGCCCAGGTGCGGGCCTCCTCCAGCGCCGTGATCTCCAGCAGCTTGCGCAGCGGCGCCCCGGCGCCAAGGTCCAGATCGTTGCCCAGGAGGGCCTGGGCGAGGGCAAGCTTCTCCGCAAGCAGCCGCGCGAACGGCTTTGCCGAAAAACCGGCCGCCGTGACGCCGAAACCGGGCGAGGCCGTGTCGCGCAGCACCAGCGCGTCGACGGCGAGGACACTCGAGGCCTCTGTGGCCAAGGTCGAACTATCGGACATCGAGCGCCTCGCCTCCCAGAGTGATCGTGTGGCTTGTGCCGGCGACGGTTTCGAACACCGCCTCGATCGCCATCACGCGGGATGGCGGGGCGGAGAACGGTTCTCCGGGCGTGCCGTCGGCCTCGACCTCGTCGGCGAAGCGGACCGTCACGACCCGGCGGATGCGCGGCTCGGCCTTCAGCGTCGCAATGACCGACATGCGCAGCCGCTCGCGCCGCAGCACCGGATCGGTTTCCTCGACCAGCGCGGACAGCCCCGCGAAGCCGAAGCCGGTCGCGAAGACGTCCGAGCCCGTGAGCGTCACCAAAGCGAGCGTCAGCGATTGGAGCAGCGCGCCCTGGCCGCGGACGATGTCGAACGACAGGTCCAGGCCCGCCGCCGCTCCGTCCTCGGGGTCGATGGGTTCCAGCGCGAAACCCCAGCCGAGGGCACGGTCCAGCGCGGTAGTGTCGCTCATGACGCCACCAGTTTGCTTTGACCCGCGGATGCGGGGCCGATCTTGTGCCCTACTAGTCCCCCGGTCGCATTCATGGCGTCCAGCAGCACCGGGCTGTTCGCGACGAGCAGCTTCTTCGCGACGCCTGACACGATGGTAGCCACGATGGTGCAGGGCGGCGGCGGCGGCGATCCCGGCGGCGCGCACTTGGACACGCTTTGCGCAATCACGCCCTCCTGGGTCAGCACGGGCTGGCCGCCTGCCAGGAGCTTCGCGGCGCCTTTGCTCTGCACCGTGCCTTTGCCGGGGGTGCACGTCAGCGTGTCGCCGGTGGTCAGCACCGCGGGCATCAGGACACCGTCATCT
>JAYUCA010000147.1:0-11255 GCA_043740535.1 Rhodospirillales bacterium
CCTCAAACGATGACGCTCTAGTTTCGTTCCCTGATACCATACCCAGCCCCTCGGACCATGACCCGTCATCGAATGCCGCTTTTGCGGCGCGGCGAGCCAGGGCCCCACGCCCGATCCTGCGGCCGTGGATTGCCTCGCCCAGAGGCTCGCAATGACGATGACGGCAATGAGCCATGGTTACGGAGTTTCAGGTGTCATACCAAGCGCCCAAAGTCCTGACTCCTCTAAAACCGTAGGGTGGAATACAGCTTCGTATTCCACCACCCCACACCGCGAATGGGACCAAAGAACGTTCCAACCCAATGCCGGCGCCAGCGGTCAAGACTTTGGGCGCCTGGTATCCCTCGGCTCAGGCCGCCTGCACGCTCGTCACGAAGCTGTTCACCTGCGCCGTCAAGGCCTCCGCCTGGCGCGACAGGTCGCTTGCCGCCCCCAGCACCTGCGCCGCCGCGGCGCCCGTGCTGCCGGCCGCCTCGCTCACGCCCGAGATGTTCGCCGTCACCTCCTGCGTGCTGGCCGCCGTCTGCTGCACGTTGCGGGCGATCTCGGCCGTGGCCGCGCCCTGCTGTTCCACCGCCGAGGCGATCGAGGTCGCGATGCCGCTCACCTCCTGGATGACGTGCGATATGCCGCCGATCGCCGTCACAGCCTCGGCGGTTGCCGCCTGGATGCGGGTGATCTGCTGCGCGATCTCCTCGGTCGCCCGCGCCGTCTGGTTCGCCAGCTCCTTCACCTCGCTGGCCACCACGGCAAAGCCCTTGCCCGCCTCTCCGGCCCGCGCCGCCTCGATCGTGGCGTTCAGCGCCAGCAGGTTCGTCTGCCCGGCGATGGTCGTGATCAGCTCCACCACATGGCCGATCTTGTTGGCGCCATCCGCCAGCGCCCGCACGATCCCGTCCGTCCGCTTCGCATCCTCCACCGCACGGCCGGTCATCTGCGCCGAATGCGCCACCTGGCGGCTGATCTCATGGATCGACGACGACAGCTCCTCTGCCGCCGCCGCCACCGTCTGGACGCCCGCGCTCGCCTGCTCGGCCGCGGCCGCCACTGCCGAGGCCTGGTCCGTCGTGCGCCCGGCCGTCCCGCTCATGGACTGCGCCGTCGCCTCCAGCTCCGTCGATGCGGCCGAGAGCTGACCGACCTGGCCGCTCACCTGCGCCTCGAACCCGCGCACCAGGTCAGTCAGCCGTGCGGCATGCCGCTCCTTGTCCAGCCGGCCCGCCTCCTGCTCGGCCGCCATCGCGCCGGCCGCCAGCGCGTTCTGCCGGAACACCTCCACCGCCCGCGCCATGTCGCCGATCTCGTCCTTGTTGCCGCGGCTCGGCACGTCCACGCCTGTCTGGCCGCCGGCCAGCGCCGCCATCGCCCCCGTCATGGCCCGGATCGGCCGTGCGATGCCGCGCCCCACGACGATCGCCAGGATCGTCCCCAGCGCCAGCACAACGCCGGAGAAGATCAGCAACGTCAGCGTCGCTCGCGCGGTGATCGCCGTGCTGGCGGCGCTGGTGGTCACGAAATCCGACTTGATCGACCGCTCCGCCCCGTCGATCTCTTCCTGTATCGTCGAGACCAGGGGCACCAGGTCCGTGTCATACAGCCGCGTCATCTCCAGCGACGCCGCCGCATAGGCATCGAAGCTCTGGACATAATCACCGAGCGCCGCCACGACGGGCGGCATCAGCCCGGCCACCAAGGCCCCGCCCTGCGCGCCCAATGCCGCGATCGTCGCCGTGGCCTTCTCGGTATTCGCCTTGAACGACGCCGGACCCTTGGGGTCGTTCGTCGCCAGGAACCGCCAGTTCGCCACCCGGACCAGCAGCACCGCCCGCTCGACCGATGCGGCCGACGCCGCCAGCGCCGGGTCCGCCCGCAGCAGCGGCGCCTCGGCAAGGCTGACCGTCGCCGCCGTCAGCACGTCGCCCCTGCCGAACAGCTTCGACCGGCTGTCGGCAGCAGTTTGCGCCGCCTGGACGAACCGCAGAGCCACCCCGTCGTAGGTCTTCAGCTGCTGCTCCACAGTGCGATAGGCTTCCCGGCGTTCCGCCGACAAACCCGTCACCACGACCTCTGCCAGCAGCGCCTTCAGCCCCGCCTCGCTCTCGTCCCAGGTCTTCTTCGCCGCCGCATCGCCATCCAGCCGGAACCGGAGCTGCGACCGCCGCATGGTTTCCGCCAGGCGCGAAATGTCCTGCACCCGCTTCATGTTCGCCGAAAGCTGCGTCATACGGATCACCTGCCCGTCCACGCCCGACAGCAGCGTCACCCCCACCCCGGATGAGCCCAACGCCAGCGCCACGAGCAGCCCGAACCCCAGATAGATCCGCGTGCTCACCTGAAAATTGCTAAACCTCATCGACCGTCCCCGGGGTTGTGCCTTCCACCACCTTCGCGGCAAAGGGTTAAAGAACCACCACGTCAGAGAACCGCGTCGGCCTGCATCGCCGGATCGGCCCGGGCCGTCTCGTTGTCGTGGAACTCGTCCTCGCTCATCCCATACACGTCCTTCACCCGCGCGGGCGTCAGCGCCGCGGGCGGGCCGTCGAACACCACCCGCCCCGCCGCCAGCGCCACGATCCGGTCGCAGTAGCGCCGCGCCGTCTCCAGGTGATGCAGGTTCACCAGCACCGTCAGCCCGTCCTCCCGGTGGATCCGCCGCAGCGCGTCCATCACCACGCGCGCGTTGCGCGGATCGAGGCTCGCGATCGGCTCGTCGGCCAGCATCAGCCGCGGCTCCTGCAGCAGCGCCCGGCAGATCGCCACCCGCTGCTGCTGCCCGCCCGACAGCGTGCCTGCCCGTTGCAGCGCCGTGGATGCAAGATCGAAGCGGTCGAGCTGCCGCAGCGCCATCGCCCGCTCCGCCGCGCTGAACAGGCCCAGCAGGCTCGCCACCTGGCCGCGGTGGTTCAGCCGGCCCATCAGCACGTTCGTCAGCACGTCCAGCCGCGGGACCAGGTTGAACTGCTGGAACACCATCGCGCACGAGGTCCGCCAGTCCCGCAGGCCGCGCCCCCGCAGCGCCGTCACGTCGACGTCGCCATAGCGGATCGTCCCGCCCGACGGCGCCTCCAGCCGGTTGATCATCCGCAGCAGCGTCGACTTCCCCGCGCCCGACCGCCCGATCACCCCCACCATCTGCCCGGCCGGGACCGACAGCGAAATCCCGTCCACCGCCGCCACGCTGCCGAAGCGCCGCGTCAACCCCTCGATCACCAACGCCGCGCCAGCCATCCCCGCCCCCATTTGCACGCCGCCCCGCCGCGGATCATCCTCCCGCCATCCCAAGGAGAGAGAACCATGATCCTCGACCTGCGCATCTACACCACCAAGCCCGGCCGCACCGCCGAGTTCGTCGCCCTCTACAAGGAGCTCGCCTGGCCCCTGCAGCAGAAATACCTCGGCCGCTGCGTGTTCTGGTCGATGACCGCCGAAGGCCCCCTCAACCAGGTGGTGCACTGCTGGGCCTATGACAGCCAGGCCGACCGCGAGGCCCGCCGCGGCGCCATGGCCAAGGACCCCGGCTGGGTCGAATACCAGGCCGCCTCCAGGAAGGCCGACCTTCTCGTCAGCATGGAGAACCGCTTCCTCAGCCCCACCGACTACTCCCCGCTGAAATAAAGCAGCTTCTCCCGTTCCCGTCTGCGGGAACCGGAAGGGGCGAGGGCGCCGGCCACGCAGGCGGCGCCCCCCGGGGGGAACCAGCATGCCAGACCCCATCATCGCCGAAGGCCAGATCACCGCCCTGCGCCTGTTCGACCTTGCCTACGCCATCGACCTCGAACGCGCCCAGGCCCTGTGGACCAGCCGCGCCGGGCAAGGCGCCCGCGCCCGCCTGACCGGGACGCTGCCCAAGGCCATGGCCTTCGGCGACCCGCCGCTGGGCCTGTTCCTGCGGCCCGCCCGCCTGACCGTCGACGGCGCCGAAACCGCCGCCGAGGTCACCGCCCGCCTCTATGCCTTCGGCGTGGTCACCATCGCGCTCCGCTTCCCCGTCGCCGCCCTGTCCTGGGACGCCTACACCGCCCGCGTCCACGCCATCGAGGCAGCGGTCGGCCCCGCCGCCCACACCGAAACCTGGCCCGGCATCCTCGCCCACCTCCAGGACGCCATCGGCCCGGCCTTGATCCGCCCGAACCGGTCCGGCCTGGTCGAGGATTATCTGATCGCCGCCGTGCACGCCTTCGAACACCCGGTCGCCGTCGCCGACATCGGCCGCGAGATCGACCTTGTCCCCCTGCTGTCCGGCGAAACCCGGCCCCTGTCCGAGACCGCCCGCGCAGACCTGCTGGCCCGCCGCTTCTCCTACTTCACCGACGACCTGGTCGTGCTGACCTGGGACCGCGCCTTCATCTACGAGCCCCGCCGCGAAACCGACGTCGCCGACGTCATCGAGGTCGCCAACGCCCAGTTCCTGGAGATGCGCTACTACGACGAGCTGCTCGATGCCGAGCTGCCCCGCATGTACGACCTGGTCGAGGAGGCCACCCGCCGCCGCACGGTGGGCCCCCGCCGCTTCGCCGAATTGGCCCGGCGCCTCTACACCCTGGTCGCCGAGGTCACCGAACTGACCGAACAGGTCGACAACGCCCTGCAGGTCACCGAGGACGTCTACCTCGCCCGCGTCTACGCCGCCGCCCTGGACCTGTTCCGCGTCAAGTCCGTGCAGGCCGCCGTCGACCGCAAGCTGGCCATCATCCGCGACACCTACAGCGCGCTGTACGACGAGGCCGCCAGCAGCCGCGCCGGGCAGATGGAGATCGCCATCGTCGTGCTGATCGTCATCGAGGTCATCCTCGCGCTGATCCCGCATCACTGATCGGCCGTCACGTCTCGGCGATCACCGATACGGTGGCCGCCACCACGCGCCAACCATCCGGCATGCGGACCCAGCTCTGCATCTGCCGCCCGATCTTGCCCGCCATCCCGTCGCGCCGGAACAGCGTCGAGGCCGTCGCAAAGTCCTGCCCGAAGGTCGTGATGACCGTCCGTTCCAGCTGGCGCATCAGGCCGCTCGACAGGCGGGCCGTCCGGAAGGCGCGGATTTCGCCGATGCCGTGCAGGTTCTCGCCCACCCCGAAGCGGATGGTATGCCCAGACTCCCAGAACGAGGCGTCAAGGGTGGCCAGGTCGTTCGACACCAGCGCCGCCTCATAGCGGGCGAACGCCGCCTCCACTTCGGCGACCACGGCCGGGTTGTTGATCTCCATGTCGTTCTCCCTTTCCCGCCGAACCCCGTATCCTAGTAGTTGGGATCATCGCGCAGCGAAACGCTTTTGCTTCCCCGCTCCGTCCTTCGGGGCTGGTGGTGCGAGCCTGACGCCTGGTCCCCCACCAGCCGGTGATGCCGGACCTGCGGCGCCGGGGCATGTTCCGCACCGAGTACGAAGGCGCTACGCTGCGCGGGAACCAGGGCCTGAAAAGCCCGTCAGCCGCCGGACAGGAGACACACGATGAAAGCCAACAGCGTTCTGGAGACGATCGGCAACACGCCGCATATCCGCTTCAGCCGGATGTTCCCGCATGCCGAGGTATGGATCAAGTCGGAGCGGGCCAACCCCGGCGGCTCGATCAAGGACCGGATCGGCCTGGCGATGATCGAGGCAGCGGAGGCCGACGGATCGTTGCACCCCGGTGGCATGATCATCGAGCCGACGTCGGGCAACACCGGGATCGGCCTGGCGCTGGCCGGCGCGGTGAAGGGCTACAAGGTCGTGCTGGTGATGCCAGACTCGATGTCGGTCGAGCGGCGGCGCCTGATGCAGGCGTATGGCGCGACGTTCGAGCTGACGCCGCGGGCGCTGGGCATCAAGGGGTCGATCGCGAAGGCCGAGGAGCTTCGCGCCGCAAACCCCGGGTCATGGATCCCGCAGCAGTTCGAGAACCCGGCCAACATCGACGTCCACGTGCGCACGACTGCCGAAGAGATCGCCCGCGATTTCCCGGACGGCGTCGATGTGATGATCACCGGGGTGGGCACCGGCGGCCACATCACCGGGTGCGCCGAGGTGCTCAAGAAACGCTGGCCGAATCTGAAGGTGTTCGCGGTCGAGCCGACGCTGTCGCCGGTGATCTCGGGCGGGACGCACAACCCGCATCCCATCCAGGGCATCGCGACCGGGTTCATCCCGAAGAACCTGCACGTGGCTTTGCTGGACGGGGTGATCCTGGTGGAGGCGGACGACGCCAAGGCCTTCGCCCGGCGCTCGGCGACGCAAGAAGGGCTGCTGGTCGGGATCTCGTCCGGCGCGACCCTGGCGGCGATCGCGCAGAAGCTGCCGGAGCTGGCGAAGGGCGCGGTCGTGCTGGGGTTCAACTACGACACCGGCGAGCGGTATCTGTCCGTACCGGACTTCCTGCCGGAATGACCGGACGGACGGCCCCGGCGGCGGAGCGCAACCGCGAACCTATCCTGGGGGTGCTGCGCGCATGGCTGCCGCCCTCGGGCACGGTGCTGGAGGTGGCGAGCGGGACCGGGGAGCATGCGGCGTGGTTCGCAGCCGCGCTGCCAGGCGTGACGTGGCAGCCGTCGGACCGGGATGCGGAGGCCTTGGCGAGCATCGAGGCCTGGCGGGCTTCGGCCGGGCTGGCGAATGTCCTGGCGCCGGTGCTGCTGGACGCCGCGGCGGCCCGGTGGCCGGTGGCGGCGGCGGACGCGGTGGTGGCGATCAACATGATCCATATCTCGCCCTGGGCCGCCACGCTGGGGCTGATGGCGGGCGCAGCGCGGGTGCTGCGCCCGCATGGTGTGCTGTTCCTGTACGGGCCCTACCGCGAGGGCGGGGCGCATACCGGCCAAGGGAATGCGGCGTTCGACGCAAGCCTGCGGGAGAGGGATGCGGCGTGGGGGGTGCGCGATCTGGAGGCCGTCTGCGCCGCAGCGGAGGGAGCCGGATTCGGGTTGGCCGATCGGGTGCCGATGCCGGCGAATAACCTGAGCGTGGTGTTCCGCAAAAGTCGCCACGCCGCAGTGGCAGCGTCACCAAGGCTCCGTGACCAATGACTCTGTCCCACCGCCGTCATCGCGAGCCGCTTGGCGAAGCGATCCACGGGCCCCACGCCCCCCCAGGCCCCCGGATCGCCACGCCGCGAGGGCGGCCCCCGATGGCGGCTAAAGATTCGGTCAGGCCTTCCTGAGCAGGAACAGCGCCTGCTCGCCGAACAGGTTCGCAAGCCCAGGGTATTTTCGCCACGGCGCCCGCCGGCCGGCATCGTCGACGGCCAGCCATTGCTCGACCGCGTAGCCCTCGCGGCGGCACAGGTCGAAGAAGTCCTTGATCGTGCACGGGTGGATGTTCGGCGTCTCGAACCAGGCACGGTCCCAGGTCGGCGTCATCGGCATGCGTCCGGACCACGCCAACTGCCAGCGCACGCGCCAGTGGCCGAAATTGGGGAAGCTGACCAGCGCCCGGGTGCCGATCCGCAGCATCTGCCGCAGCACCTCCCGCGGCCGCTCCACGGCCTGCAGCGTGCGCGACAGCACCACATAGTCGAACAGCCCGTCCGGGTAGTGCGTCAGGTCCGAGTCCGCGTCGCCGTGCATCACCGGCAGGCCGTGCGCCACGGCGCGCGTCACCTCGCCCATGTCGATCTCGATGCCGCGGGCGTCGCAGTTCTGGGTGCGGAACAGATGTTCGATCAGCGTGCCGTCGCCGCTGCCGATGTCCAGCACGCGGGTGCCGGGCTCGATCATCTGAGAGATCAGATGAAGGTCGAGCCGGATCGGGTTGTGCGGCTTCGGTTGCGGCTTCACGACAGCCCGGCGTGTTCGGCGCAGCCCTTGAGGAAGCCGCTGAGCGTCCGGTGCATGTCCGGCTCGTCCAGCAAGAACGCGTCATGCCCCTTGTCGCTGGCGATCTCGACGAAGCTGGCGTTCGCCCCGGCGCGGTTCAGCGCGCGGGCGATGGCCCGGGACTGCGCGGTGGGGAACAGCCAGTCGCTGTCGAAGCTGATGACGCAGAACCGCGTCGGGCTGCCGCGGAACGCCGCCGAAAGGTCCCCGTCATGGTCGGCGGCCAGGTCGAACAAGTCCATCGCCCGGGTGATCGTCAGATAGGCGTTCGCGTCGAACCGCGTGACGAACGCGCTGCCCTGGTGGCGCAGATAGCTTTCCACCTCGAACATGTCGCCGAACAGGCTCACGTTGATCGGGTTGGGCGGGCTGTCGCCGGCCTGGCGGATGCGCCGGCCGAACTTGCGCGTCAGCGCCTGCTCGCTGAGGTAGGTGATGTGGGCCGCCATGCGGGCGACGGCCAGGCCGCGGGCGGGTATCTGACCGTTGCGCCAATAGAAGCCGCCGGCCCAGTCGGGGTCGGCGAAGATCGCCTGCCGGCCAACCTCGTGGAACGCGATGTTCTGCGCCGAATGGAAGCTGGCCGTGGCGATCGGCACGGCGGCGAAGATGGCCTGCGGATACGACGCGGCCCATTGCAGCACCTGCATCCCGCCCATGGAGCCGCCGATGGCCGCGAACAGCCGGGCGATGCCGAAGTGATCGACCAGGCGCTTCTGCGCCCGGACCATGTCGGCGATAGTGACGGTCGGGAACTCGATGCCCCACGGGTCCTGCGTGCCCGGCTGGATGTCGCGCGGCCCGGTGCTGCCCATGCAGCCGCCCAGCACGTTGGCGCAGATCACGAAGAACCGGTCGGTGTCGACCGGGCGGCCGGGGCCCACGACCTGGTTCCACCAGCCGGGCTTGTCCGTCAGCGGGTGGCGCTCCGCGACATACTGGTCCCCGGTCAGTGCATGGCACACCAGGATGGCGTTGCTGCGGGCGGCATTCAGCGTGCCGTAGGTGCGATACGCGACGGTCATGCCTGGCAGCACCGCGCCGCATTCCAGCGGGAACGCTTCGTCGAAGGTGATCGACTGGTGCCGCTCGGGCTGCACCAGGTCGCTCTGCGGCAACAGGGGGTGGGTCGGTGTGTCCATGGCGCGACCAGCATATAGGGCATGCGGGGGCAGGGTGGTAGGCACGGTCGGGTGCATGGGTTATTGACGGCGATCCCGTTGCAACGAGTGGCCCCCAGACGATGAGCTCAGCACTGCCCCTGCCTGAATACGCCGCGACCGCCGCGGGGGCGGACCTGCCGGCGCTGCGGGCAGAGCTGGACCGGCTCGACGACCTGCTGCACGACACGCTGATGCGAAGGGCCGAGGTGGTGGCCCAGGTGGGCGCCCTGGGCGTGAAGGGCACGGTGCCGCTGCGGGCGGGGCGGGAGGCCTCGATCGTCCGGCGTCTTCTGGCGCGGCACCGCGGCGCCTTCCCGGCGCCCAGCCTGGTGCGCCTCTGGCGGGAGCTGTTCTGCGGCACGACCTCGATGCAGCGGCCCCTGCGCATCTCCGTCTGCGACCGCGTGACCGGCGCAGGCGGCGAGGCGGTGTACCTGGCCGCCGCGCGCGAGCATTTCGGCGCGCTGGTGCCGCTGCACCACTACCCGACGCCCGCACAGACCATCCGGGAGATCAGCGTGGGCCTGGCCACCGCCGCCGTGCTGCCCCTGCCGCGCGAGGATGAAACCCCGCGGGAGGCCTGGTGGACCGCCCTGCTGCACCGCGACGATCCGCGCATCCACGTGGTCGCGCGGCTGCCGTTCTGGGCGCCCCGGCCGGAAGGCGCGCCCTCTGCCCAGGCCTTCGTCGTCAGCGCCGCGGCGCCGGACCCGTCAGGGGCGGACCGGTCGCTGCTGGGGCTGGAGCTGGCGCTGGAGACCAGCCGCGCGAAGCTGGGCGCGGACCTGCTGGCCGCCGGCTTCCAGGCCGGAGCCGTGATCCTGCGGCGCGATGCCGGCGACACGGTCGCGCACGCGCTGGTCGACGTGGCGGGGTTCGTGGCCGACGGCGACGCGCGTCTGGCGGCGGTGCAGTCCGCGCTGCGGCCCCCGGTGGTGCTGGGCGCCTACGCGGTCCCGCTGGAGAGCGCGTCATGAGCCCGCGTCCCCGGCCCGAGATCCTGCGGATCGAGCCCTATGTGGGCGGTGAGAGCAAGGCCGCCGGGCAGAACCGCACGGTGAAACTGAGCGCCAACGAGGGCGCGTTCGGCGTGCCTCCGGGCGCGGTGGCCGCCGTCGAGGCGCTGGCCAACGAGCAGCATCGCTACCCCGACGGCGGCGCGCTGGCGTTGCGGCAGGCGATCGGCGCGCGCTACCGCCTGGACCCGGCGCGGATCGTCTGCGGGGCCGGGTCGGACGACCTGATCTACCAGCTTTGCCTGGCCTACGGCGGTCCAGGGACGGAGCTGCTGATGAGCCGGTACGGCTTCAGCATCTACGGGATCGCCGGGACCTATGCGGGCTGCACGATCGTCAAGGCGGACGAGCGGGCGTTGACGGCCGACGTGGACGCGATGCTCGCCAAGGTGAGCGGGGCGACGCGGCTGGTGTTCCTGGCCAACCCGAACAACCCGACCGGCAGCGTGCTGCCGGCGGCCGAGGTGGCCCGGCTGCGCGCCGGGCTGCCCCCGGACGTGCTGCTGGTGCTGGATGCGGCCTATGCCGAATACGTGGTGCGGGCCGATTACGAGGCCGGCGTGGCGCTGGTCGATGCCGGGGACAACACGGTCATGACCCGCACGTTCAGCAAGATCTACGGCCTGGGCGGGGCGCGGGTGGGCTGGTGCTATGCGCCGGCCGACGTGATCGATGTGTTGAACCGGGTGCGCTCGCCGTTCAACGTGAGCCTGGCCGGCCAGGCGGCGGCGATCGCCGCGTTGCAGGAACCGGGCTGGGTCGAGGCCGGGCAGTCGCACAACGTGCAATGGCGGGGCTGGCTGGCCGACGCGCTGACGGCGGCGGGCATCAAGGTCTGGCCGAGCGAAGGCAACTTCCTGCTGATCGACTTCGGCACCCAGGCAGGCGCGGATGCAGCCGACCTGGCGCTGAAGGCGCGGGGCGTCGTCATCCGCAAGATGGGGTCCTACGATCTGCCGCAATGCCTCCGCATCACGGTCGGCGCCGAGGAGGAGTGCCGCCTGGTCGCAGACGTGCTGGCCGCCCATCGCCGTGGCTGAACCGCTGTTCCGGCGGCTGGCGCTGATCGGCGTCGGCCTCATCGGCAGCTCCGTGGCGCGCATCGCGCGGGAACGGGGGGACATCGCGGCCGAGCTGGTTGTCAACGCGCGCACGCAACAGACGCTGGACCGCGTGATGCAGCTCGGCATCGCCGACCGCGTCGAGATCGACCCGGCCCGCGCCGTCCTGGGCGCGGACGGCGTCATGCTGTGCGCGCCGGTGGGCGCCTATGCCGAGATCGCGGCCGCC
>JAYUCA010000148.1:0-5872 GCA_043740535.1 Rhodospirillales bacterium
GCATCGTCACTGCGAGCTCTTGCGAAGCAGTCCAGGGCGGCCAGACCTGATCTATCGGTCCTGGATCGCTTCGCAAGGGCTCGCGATGACGAGTCATTATTGAATGTCGTTGGTATCACTGCAGAGGACGCGAGACAGGTTTGGGCGGTCGGGTGTCCGATGGGGGAGCGCGTTTCGACGATCTTCGTGGTTTTCGGGGGGGCGGTGCGTTCTTGCGGATGGGGCTGGGCGCCGTCTTGCGTGGGCTTGTTGGGGCGTTTGGGGGGTGTGGTGAGGAGGAAGGAGATTCACCGCAGAGGCGCAGAGGACGCAGAGAGAGAGGGCAGAGGTCCGAGGGGGAGCGCGTTTCGACGATCTTCGTGGTTTTTGGGGGGGCGGGGCGGGGCGGGGCGTGGATGGGGTATGGTGACGATGAGGCCTGCCGTCACAGGGCTTGATGAGGTGGTTTGGGCGGTTGCCTGAGCGATGGGGGGCGCTGCGCTTACCCATCCTACGGTGGCGCGTTCTGGGGGCTGCTTGGCGGCGTGTCCTGCGTTGCTCGGCGGTTGGCGCCGAGGTTGTAGTTCATGTCGGCGGAGGCCTTGGAGGCGTTCGTGGGGGGGCGCCAGGGGGAGAATTTCGGGGTGGGGTCCGGGTCGTTGCCGAGATCGAGCGACCAGGTTTGCCGGGGCATGTTGGGGAGGCCGAGGACCACGGCGCGGGACCGGGATTTCCTGGTGAGCGTGGCGTGGGCGAGGATGACCTGGCGGTCTGCCTGGTGACCGTGCCACTGCTCATCGAGGGCGATGTCGATGTGCTGGTCGCCTTCCAGGACGACGACATGGATTTCGGCCGGGTCCGGCGGCAGCGGCTCGCCGGGGGGCAGCCTGAACTGCAGTTCGAGCGTCATGTAGCCGTGGGTGAGGTATGGCGAGGGGATCAGCTCGGTCCAGGCCCAGCCGGCGAGGCCGGCGGCGATGGCGAGAAGGGCGATGGCGAAGGGGCGGGCGATGCGGGTTGCAGCCGCCGGGGCCGCTTGGGGGTTCGGCGGCGGCGCGCGGACGATGCCTTTGCGGATGAACAGCCAGACGCCGAGGGCGAAGCCGACGATGCCGCCGAGGGGGCCGACCTGGAACACGGCGCCCATGGCGACGCCGCCGTCCCGGTCTGGCCCGGCGAGCGCCACGACGAGACCGGCGAGTGCCGCCCACCCGGCGAGCAGGCCCAGGAGGCCGGACAGGAAGCCCAGGAGGACGCGCATCCGGGAGGGGCCTTGATATTGGTGGCGGAACGTTATCGATTTATGCCAACGACATCAAGTAACGACTCGTCATCGCGAGCGCTTGCGAAGCGATCCAGGACCGATAGATCAGGTCTGGCCGCCCTGGACTGCTTCGCAAGAGCTCGCAGTGACGATGCGGACCGGTCAATGCTTAATTTCCGCGTTCTTAATCAACAAGATAGAGCTTGATCGCTTCGTCTACCTGAAGCGATCATGCTCTAGCGATGACGGATCATGATCCCCCTCAAAGCACGCCCTCCGCCGCGAGGGCCGCGATCTTGGCCCTGTCATAGCCCAGCATGTCGCCCAGCACGCTCTCGTTGTCCGCCCCGATCGCCGGACCGGTGGAGCGCGGCGCCGGCGACACGCCGTCCATCCTGGGCACGACGCCCGGGTGCAGGATCGGCCCCAGCAGCGCGTCATCGACCTCCTGCACCATCTGGCGGGCGCGGAACTGCGGGTCCGCCGCGATGTCGGCCACGGTGAACACGCGCGTGTGCGGGATGTCCGCCCCGGCCAGCGCCGCGTCCACCGCCGCCGCGTCCATGGTCGCCGACCACGCGCCGATGATGCGGTCCAGCGCCGCCGCGTTGGCGCACCGCGCCTGGTTGCCGCTGTACTCCGCGCTGTCCGCCAGCTCCGGCCTGCCGATCAGCGCGGCCAGCTTGCGGAACAGCGGGTCCGAGTTCGCCGCGATCAGCATCCACACGCCATCCCGCGCCCGATAGGCGTTGGACGGCGCGGCGGTCGCGATGCCGCCCCCCGTGGGCTGCCGCACCGCGCCGAGCGCGCCATATTCCGGCAGCGCCCCCTCCAGCAGGCTGAACACCGCTTCCGACAGCGCCACGTCGATATCGCCGCCCGCCCCCGTCCGGTTCCGCCGCAGCAGGGCCGATACCACGCCGAGGGCGGCATAGATGCCGGCGATGGAGTCGCCGATGGACACGCCCACGCGCACGGGCGGCAGGTCGGACGTGCCGGGCTTGTGGTCCGTCAGGTGCCGCAGGCCTCCGATCGCCTCGCCGATCACGCCGAACGCCGCCTGGTCGCGTCCCGGACCGTCCTGGCCATAGCCCGAGATGCGGGCGATCACCAGGTCGGGCTTGGCCGCCCGCAGCTCCGCCTCGCCCAGGCCCATCCTGGCGAGCTGGCCGGGCCGGAAATTCTCCACCAGCGCATCGCAGGACCGCACGAGGTCCAGCACGATCCGCTTTGCCGCGGGCTTCTTCAGGTCCAGGCTGATGCAGCGCTTGTTGCGGGCGTGCACGCTCCACCACGGGCTCGATCCCTTGTGGCGCGCGCCCCATTGCCGCACCGGATCGCCCGATGGCGGCTCGATCTTGATGACCTCCGCGCCCAGATCGGCCAGCAGGCGGGTCGCGAATGGCGCAGCCACGTAGTGGCCCAGCTCGAGCACGCGGATCCCGGCCAAAGGTGCTGTGCTCGGCATGGCGTCGGTCGTCGGCACGTGGGCGTCCCCCATTCGAATGTTCCGCCCAAGAATGAAGGAAGCGGCGCGGCCGCGCCACGCCTCATACCGGGTCGCCGTCAGCATGACCCGTCCTCGCCGTTGCGAGCCCCTTCGCGAAGCAACCCAGCACCGCAGGACCGGACGTGGGGCCCAGGGTTGCCACGCCGCAAGGGCGGCTCGCCATGACGGGTCGTGGTGCGAAGAACCTGGTGTTACCAGCCGCCTACCCCCGGCCGTGAACGGCCGCCCGCTCGGGCTGCCGCGCCGTCTCCAGCGCATCGAAGCCGTGGATCCACCCGAAGCGCGCGGGGAAGGCCGCCATCCCTGCGTCGCGGGCATCGAGGTCCGCGTCGTCGGCCAGGTGCAGCAGGCCGTTGGTGGCCCAGGCGCTGAGCTGGATCGTCCGGGTGCGGACCTGGCGCAGCGCCTGGTAGCGCCGCAGCGTCTCCGGCCCCGTCCCGTATCGGGCCAGCACCTCGGCCAGCGTGATGGCGTCCTCGATCGTCGTGTTGGCGCCCTGGCCGTGGTGCGGGACCATCGCATGGACGGAGTCGCCCAGCAGGACGGCGCGGCCGCGATGCCACCGGCGCGGCTGCGGCACCGTGAACAGCCCCCAGCGCAGCGCGTGCTCGGTGGCGCCGATCATCTCGGTCACGGCCGGATGCCAGCCGGCGAAGGTCGCAAGCGCCTCGCCAGGCTCGACCGGCATCGTGGAGCGGCCGGGCGGGAACGCCGCCGGGCCCTCGACCACCGCGAAGTAGTTCACGTCCTGCCCGGCATCGCCGATCGCGTAATGCAGCAGGTGGGCGCCGGGTCCCATCCAGAACTGGATCGCCAGCGGGTCCGGCAACGACGGCAGCCGATCCGCCGGCACGATGCCGCGGAAGGCGCTGGTGCCGGAATACGCCATGCCGGCCCCGTCGGTGACGTATCCGCGCACCACGGAGCGCACCCCGTCCGCGCCGACGACCAGGTCCACGGCCGCATCCTCGCCGGCCTCGAAAACCAGCGCGATGCCGTCCGGGCCGTCCCGGACCGAGGCCAGGCGCCGGCCCAGATGCAGCCCCTGGCCGCCCAGCGCCGCCGCCAGCGCACGCTGCAGGTCCGCCCGGTGGATGCCGCAATAGGGCGCGCCGAACCGCGACCGGTAGGCCAGCCCGGCATGGACGTCATGCGCGGCCACCCGCCGCCCGTCGCGCCAACGACGGAAGATCAGCTCGCTCGGCTCCGTCGACGCGGCCATCACCGCATCGAGCACGCCCAGCCGGCGCAGCTCCCGCGTCGCGTTGGCCGAAAGTGCGACGGCAGCGCCGATCTCGGTCAGGTGCGGCGCCTGCTCGTAAACCGCCGCGTCCAAGCCCCGCTGGCGCAGCGCAAGCGCCAAAGTCAGGCCGCCGATGCCGGCCCCCACGATGGCGATCCGCACGATCAGGCCTCTTGCGTCAGGGCGGAGGGGTGCTGCGCCAGCGCCGTCACCGTGATCGCCATGTACGGGAACAGCGGCAGCCCGGACAGGATCGTGTGCAGCTCGTCATGGCTGGCGACGTCGAACACGCTGATGTTCGCGTACCGCCCGGCGACACGCCACAGATGCCGCCACTTGCCCTGCCGCTGCAACTCGGCGGCGCGCGCCTTCTCTTCGGCGCGCAGCCGGTCGAACAGGCCAGGATCGACGTCGTGCGGAACGCGGACGTCCATTTCCACGCAGTACAGCATATGAGTTTTCCTCAAAGCGGTATCGGTTCAGGTTGCTTGCACCTGAACCGAGGTTCCGCGTTCTTCATCAACAAACCAACGCCAAGTCTCTTGCAAGGGCACTCTCGCCAAGCCGTAGGGTGCTCCGCGATTGCCTCGCAGGGTGGAATGCCCTTCGCGTTCCACCAACCAAGGCACAGGCCAGGACGTTCGGAACTGAATGCCGACCCGTCATCGCGAGCCCTTGCGAAGCGACCCAGGACCGATGGACCAGGCCCGGCCGCCCTGGAATCCGCAAGAGCGCGCAATGACGATGCGGACCGGTCAATGCTTCATATCGCTGGTGTCATTCGCGCGCGTAGGCGCGGAGCCTGTCGTGGTCGAGCTCCACCCCGATGCCAGGGCCCGTGGGCAGATGAATATCGAACTCCTCGAAGCGCAGCGGCTCCGTCACCAGGTCGCCGGTCAGGATCTGCGGCCCGAAATGCTCGCAGCCCCATTCCAGTTCGCGCAGGGTGGCGAACGCCTGCAAATGGGCTGCGGCGCCGATGGAGCTTTCGAGCAGGCAGCCGCCATAGAGCGCGACCCCGCAGGCCTCGGCAACGGCGGCGACCTGCTTCAGGCCCAGCAGGCCCGCGTGCTTGACCAGTTTCAGCGACACCGCGTCCGCCGCGCCGGCGCTGCCCACGGCCATCATGTCGTGCGTGGTGAACACGCATTCGTCGGCCAGCAGCGGCGGCGTGCCCGGCCGGGCGCGCAACCGGGCCATGGCGGCGTTGTTCCAGGCGGGCACGGGCTGTTCCACCAGCGTCACGCCCATCTCGTGCAGCTGCGGCAGGCAGCGGACCGAGACCGTCTCGTCCCAGGCCTGGTTCGCATCGACGATCAGCTCGGCCCGGCCCTCCAGCGCCCGCGCCAGATGCGTCATGCGGGCCATGTCGGCGGCGGGCGCCTGCGCGCCGATCTTCACCTTGAACCGGCGGTGCAGACGCGCCGCCAGCTTGCGCTCCGCCTCCTCGGCTTCCTGCACCGGGTCGCCCGAGGCCAGCGTCCACAGCACCGGCATCCGGTCGCGCACCGCGCCGCCCAGCAGCGCCGTGACGGGCAGGCCCAGCGTGCGGCCCACCGCATCGAACAGCGCCGTCTCGATCGCGGCCTTGGCGGCGTTGTTGCGCTTGGCCGCGGCATCCATCCGCATGCCGGCGGCGACGACCAGGTCCGCGCGCAGCCCCATGATCGCCGGGGCCAGATAGGCGTCGATGACGGCCTTGATGCCCTCCACGCTCTCCTCGCTCCAGCGCGGGCCGCCCAGCGTCGCCGCCTCGCCGATGCCGTCCACGCCGTTGCCCAGGCGAAGCTGGACGATGACATAGCTCTGCGCCGAGACGGACGTGTTCGACAGCTTGTGCTTCCGCACCGTCGGCACGTCGACGATGGTGCTGCGG
>JAYUCA010000149.1:0-5747 GCA_043740535.1 Rhodospirillales bacterium
GCGCGCCGGTGGTGCACATTGCGGCCACGCTTCCGGCCGAGGCCCCCAGCGCGCAGCCGAGCCAGACCGGGCGTTTCGACCATCTGTCGTTCTCGGCCCGCGACGTGCCGGCGGTCGAGCAGCACCTGAACGACCGCAAGATCACGTTCAAGGGCAACAAGGTGCCGGGTTTCCCGCTGTATCAACTGTTTTTCTACGATCCCGTCGGGGTCAAGGTGGAACTGACGTTTCCCGTATAGCGCCGCCCCACTCGCAATGAATCCCATGCCCCGCTCACTGCTGGCCGCCGAAGTGGATTTCGACCAGGAGGGCGCGCAGCGCGGCTTCATTCGCCTGTTCCATTCCGTGCACCGCTCCGCCTATGGCTACATCCCGATCCCGATCGTCGTGCTGAAGAACGGGCCGGGGCCCACGGCGCTGTTCGTGTCGGGCACGCATGGCGACGAGTACGAGGGCCAGATCGCGCTGTGCAACCTGGCGCGCACGCTGACGCCCGAGGCGATCCAGGGCCGTGTCATCCTGCTGCCGGCCGCCAACCTGCCCGCCGCGGTGGCGGGGACGCGGACGTCGCCGATCGACGACGGCAACCTGAACCGCGTGTTCCCCGGGGATCCGCTCGGCTCCGTCACCGAGCAGATCGCGTATTTCATCGAGACGGAGCTGGTGGCGCGGGCGGACCTGGTGGTGGACCTGCACTCCGGCGGGTCGTCGCTGCACTACGTGCCGTCCGCGCTGATGATGCAGGACGACGCGAACCCGGTGCGCCAGGCGAAGCTGGTGGCGGCGCTGAAGGCGTTCGCCAGCCCGATCAGCTATGTGGGTCATGCGCAACCGGGCCAGGGTGCGGTGCGGACCACGTCGGGCGCCGCGCTGCGGGCGGGCACGCTGTGCCTCGGCAGCGAGCTGGGCGGCAGCGGCGCCGTGACGGCGGCAGCGCTGCGGGTGGCCGAGCGGGGTTTGCTGAATGTGCTGGCGCATCTTGGCATCCTGCCCGAAACCGCCGCAGTGCCTGGCCCGACGCGCATCCTGGACGTGCGCGGCGCCGACTATTTCGTCTATGCGGACGGCGCCGGCCTGTTCGAACCGCTGGCTGAACCCGGCGATACCGTGGCCGCCGGGCAGCCCGCCGCGCGCATCCACACGCCCGAGACGCCCTGGGCGCCGGCATCGCTCGTGCATTTCGCCCGCGACGGCTTCGTGCTGTGCAAGCGCGTCCCGGGCCGCACGGTGCGGGGCGACTGCCTGTTCCACCTCGGGACCGACCTCGGCTGGTGACCGGGGCTGCCGCCCGTCAGGCCGCCGCCCGAGCCTGCGCGCGCGACCGGTGCACCAGGTCGTGGATGAACGACAGTTTCCGGATCACCGGGGCGGCCAGGATGAACGGATACAGGTCGCCCAGTCCCATGCTGCGGTTCATGCTGTTCATCGCGAAGGTCAGCGGCAACCACGCATCGACCAGCCTGGTGAAGTCGCCGGGGCTGTATGGGTCGATGGCGAACGCCACGTGCAGGCCGGGGTCGGGGCTGATCGCCGGGTGCACCTCCAGGCCGTAAGCCTGGGCCGTCTCCAGGCTGTCGATGATGTGCAGGTAGTGCGACCAGGTTTCGGCGAAGTCCTCCCAGGCATGGGTGGTGGCGTAGGCGCTGACGAAGCTGCCCTGCCAGTGGGGCGGCGCACCGTCCTTGTAGTGGCGCTTCAGCGCGTCTTCGTAACTGGCCTCGTCGTCGCCGAACACCGCGCGGCATTCGTCCAGCATGCCGCGGTCGCGCACCAGGCGGTCCCAGTAGTAATGCCCGACCTCGTGCCGGAAGTGACCCAGCAGCGTGCGATACGGCTCGTGCATCACGCTGCGGCGGCGCTCGCGCTCGGCGTCGTCGGCCTCGGTCAGCGCCAGCGTGATCAGGCCGTTGTCGTGCCCGGTCAGCACCCGCGGGCCGTGCGCCGACGGCGGGTCGGCCAGGAAGTCGAACACGAGGCCTTCATGCGGGTCGTCGATGCGGTTGGGCAGCGGCAGCATGAGGCGCATGAGCGTGTAGATCAGCCGGTGCTTGGCGATCTCCATCTTGCGCCAGGCGACGATGTTCTCGGGCTCCCGCAGGTTCGGCACCGTCCGGTTGTGCCGGCAGGCCTGGCAGAAAATGTCCGGCGATTCGATGGGCAGCAGCCAGTTGCAGGCGTCCATGTCCGCATTGTCGCAGAACCGCCACTGGCGGCCCGGCACGGCAAGCGCCCGCCAGACGCCATCGGCCTCGGGCTCAAGCGCGCTCAGTTCGAACTGCGGGGCGATGTAGCCCAACCTGTGGTTGCAGCGCTCGCACCGTTGGTTTTCGAAATACAGGAGCTGGGAGCAGCTTTGGCATTGGAACAGGCGCATCGGGAATCTCCGGCCGGCGTCCTATAAAGTGGTGACGGCCTGCCGGTTCCCCTACGCAGGCAGTCTCTGGAACAACCCGCCCCAGCCATGCACGCGGGACGGATCGACGCCGGCCAGCAGCAGCGATTTCCATACGACGGCGGCGATGCTGTCCAGGATCGGGATACCCGTCTCGGCCTCCATCGCCGCGACGATGCCCGGCGCCCGCATATTCGTGCACAGCGTGGTGATCGCGTCCGGCCGGGCACGGGCGACGTCGCGGATCATGGCCGCGATCTCGGGTTCTTCGTAACGGGCGAAGCTGTAGTTGCCGGGATCGTCGAGGCGCCGCTCGGCGATGACCGGGATGGCGGCGGCGGCGTAGTTGGCGACGATGCGCGCCTGCACGTCCGCTGTGTAGGGGCTGACGAGACCCAGCGTGCGGGCGCCCAGGCGCCGGAACGCCTCGTTCACCGCCAGCACGGACGACGTGGCCGGCACGCCCGTGGCCTCGGTGATGGCGGCGCACAACCGCTCGTCGCTGTCGAAGCCGAGCCACCCGGCCGAGGTGCCGTTCCAGGCGATCACGTCCATATGCGCGTCCGCCAGCAGCCGGGCCGCGTCAAGGACAGGGGCCGGGTCGAACTGCCTGAGCGCCTCGGCGCTGAGCCCGATCTGCGTCACGCGGAACCGGCCGAAATGCGCCGATACCTCCGGCAGGCCGAGCAGCATGCGGCTGGTGGCCGGTTCCAGCACGGTGTTGCTGGAAGGCGTGAGCATGCCGAGCCGGATGCGGGTCATCGCGGGTCAGGCTGCGCCGGTCTTGACCGCGCTGTCCATGTGCGCGCGCAACACGGCGTTGATCCGCCGCTGGTAGTCGGCGCCCTGTGCCTTGAACCAATGCACGACGGCGGCATCGAGATGGAGCGTGGCATCGGTCCCGTCGAGAGGAATCACCGGGACCGCGTCCTTGTGCCAGTCAGCCGGGACGTCGGTCCAGTCGGGGTCTGACGCGATGTCAGCCTCCAGTTCGGCCTCGGTCTTGTCGCGCACCCGGTCCCAGTGCGTGAGTGTTCCACCGGCTTGCGCTTTCGCCCGGAGTTGGGCGGCTGTGTAGCGCCCATAGTCTTGCTCGTTCTGCATGGCGTGCCCTCCGGAAGGGGATCATACGGATGGTGTTCCCGCGCAAGGTGTAGACTGCGGTTACGTAAAAATCACCGATCTGTCCCGTGGCGAAAAAACGGGCCTCGTTCCCTGCCATTTTTGCCGGGACGACGATCTGCTGCCCATCGAACAGCGTGACGGCATCTTCGAAGTCCAATCCGTGTTTTTCGATGTTGCTGAGACGCTTTGCTTCATCCCACTCGAATTCGCGCTTCGTGTGCAGTACCGCACCAGCCTATGCAAAGCGCCCCCGAAGGGCAATCCTGCCCCCCGGCAATTCGCGGGGGCGGCATGGACGATTTCGATCTGGTGGTGCGCGGCGGCACGGTCGTCACCGCGTCCGAGCAGTTCCGCGCCGATGTCGGCGTCAAGGGCGGCCGCATCGCCGCCATCGGCGAGGGCCTGGCCGGCGCGCGGACGCTCGATGCCGGCGGGCTGCTGGTGCTGCCGGGCGGCGTCGACAGCCACTGCCATATCGAGCAGTTGCAGGCCGATGGCGGCGCCGACGAGGAATCATGGGAGTCCGGCAGCCGCGCCGCGCTGGCCGGCGGCACGACGACGGTCGTCAGCTTCTCCACCCAGTTCAAGGGCCACCCGATCGGCCCCTCGCTGGACGAATACAAGCGCCGCGCGCGCCAGGCGATGGTGGACCACGCGTTCCATCAGATCATCACCGATCCCACCGACGCGGTGATGGCCGAGCTGCCCGGCATCGTCGCCCGCGGCGTGCGCAGCCTCAAGGTGTTCCTCACCTACGACCCGCTGCGCCTCGATGACCGCCAGTTCCTGCGCGTGCTGGCCGCCGCCCGCCGGCTGGGCTGCATCGTCACGGTGCACTGCGAGAATTACGACGCCATCGCCTGGCGCACCGAGGCGCTGCTGGCGGCCGGGCTGACGGCGCCGAAATACCACGCCTGGTCCCGCCCCACCGTCGTGGAACGCGAGGCGACGCACCGCGCGATCGCGCTGGCGGAGCTCGTCGATACACCCATCCAGGTCTTCCACGTCTCCTGCCCCGAGGCCGCCGAGGAGATCGACCGCGCGCGCCGCCGCGGCCTGAAGGTCTGGGGGGAGACGTGTCCGCAATACTTCGTGCTGAACGCCGGCAGCATGGACCGGCCCGGGTTCGAGGGCGCCAAGTTCATGTGCAGCCCCGCCCCGCGTGACGCGGCGGCCACCGAGGGGCTGTGGGATGCGGTCCGCATGGGCACGCTGGACGTGATCAGCAGCGACCACAGCGGCTGGTGCTACGACGGTCCGCGCGGCAAGCGGGTGAACGGCGAGGATGCCAGTTTCCGCGACATCCCGAACGGCGTGCCGGGCCTCGCGTCGCGCCTGGCGGTCGTGTGGCACGAGGGGGTGACGAAGGGCCGCATCACGCCCAGCGACTTCGTCCGCCTGACCGCGACACGGCCGGCGCAGATATTCGGGTTGCATCCCAAAAAGGGCAGCATCATGCCCGGCGCGGACGCGGACCTGGTGCTGTGGGACCCGGCCAAGCAGGTGACCATCACCAACGCGCTGATGCAGCAGGCGATCGACTACACGCCGTATGAGGGCATGCGGGTCACTGGCTGGCCGGTCGCCACGGTGCTGCGCGGCCATGTCGCGATGCAGGACGGGCGGGTGCAGGCGGCGCCGGGGCTGGGGCGGTATCTGCCGGTGGGCGCCTACGACCTGATCAAGCCCCGCGGCGTGCTCGCGAACGGGTTCGATGCCAGCGCCTGACGCATCATCCCAATGACTTGCGCAATCCCGCCCCGGTTTGCACCCATGGATAGGGTGGCCATGCAATACACAACGTGGCATGCTAGTCTGATGCTTTACACAATGTACGACGCGACTGCCGCCGCGATGGTCCCGGCCCGGATGTGGGCGCGGTCCGCCAGCACCTTCCTGCGCGGCCATTCGGGCCCGGATTACCTGACGTGGCCGACCCGCGCCGCCGTCGCATGGGCGGATGTCGCGGACGACGTGCTGCGCCCGCGCGGCAAGCCCGAGTGGAATATCCGGATGCAGTATGGCTCTGACGAGCAACTGGCCGAACAGGTCGTGCTGGACCTGCCTTTCGTCCGTCTGCTGCACTTTCGCAAGCCGGATACCACCGGTCCGCAAATCCTGCTGGTCGCGCCCATGAGCGGCCATCACGCGACGCTGCTGCGCGGCACGGTGCAGGACATGATCGACGCCGGGCTCGATGTGTATGTCACGGACTGGCGGGACGCCCGGA